>JANLTF010000115.1:0-2946 GCA_031362825.1 Acidobacteriota bacterium
GTCATGAGTGCGGCGAGTTCGACGGGATTGGTGTTAAGGCTGAGGAACTTCTTTTCGCCGGTGGCCTGCAAATAATTCTTTGCTCCCTGAGTGTGCTGGTCGGCGGTCAGAGACGAAAGTTCCTGTGCCGACATGTTCTGGTTTTCGGCGAGCGCCATTCCGGCCGTTACGTATTGGCTTGGATCGGCGGCTAGCTGGGCCTGAAGTTTTGTGTAAGGGTCGGTTGTCGTCTTAATGCCGTTCACGAGGAGAGCGATCGATACGATCTGGGCGACAAATGCAGCCTTAATAAGGTAACTGCCGATAACCTTCGCGGTCAGATTCTCTTTATAAATATAAAGAAGGTAAGCAACAACAACCCCGAGCAGCAAGACTCCGGCGACCGCCAGGGCTGGCCCCACGTACGGAATATCGAGACGGAATGGCGAGGAGAATGGCTTTTTGCCGGCTCCGGTCGGTACAAAAAGTCCGGCGCGATAGACGATATCCGTGACGACCGAGAATTTACTCACCGTCGCAATCACGCTGATGCCAAAGAGGCTCGACCAGATAGCCATTGCCTCGACCTTGACGCCGTCTTTTAGCAAATACATTACCGCGACCGCAAAGCAGACGAGAGCCACGCCGTAACTTAGAGAAGCATCACCGACGTGGATCGGGCGCCAGTATGAATCGAGGACCGGTGGTAGGTCGATAAATTCGTTACCAATAAAGCGAGCTAATATCAGGATAAGTGCGGCAAGCGGAAGTGTGAACGCCGAAAGGACCCGAAAATTCGGGCGGCGGGCAAATAGCAAGGTCGTAATGCCGGCTCCGAAGGCGAATGCAAGGCTATAGTCATAAAGATTAGCCAACGGAATATAGCGGAACAGCCACGGCGTGGCCATATTGCCGCTTTCGCGCATGATAGCGATCTCGTGGTCGTAGCCTGACACCCAGCGAACCAGCCAACTCGAAAGATTAAAAAAGACACCAAGCGATGCTCCCCAAAGGCCGATCTTCTCCGCCATTCCGGACGGTGCGTAGAGGTTTGTTAGTTGGAATAGAGCCGCTAGAATATAGCACGCGAGGGCAAGCATCATCAGTGCTCCGTCGCTGATAAATCCGGTCCCGATCTGGATCCTTAGCCCGAGCATAATAAACGCTCCCGCGATGACGAGTATCGCCGGCAAATACGACTTCAGTTTGCTCCCCGATTCCAATTTGTCGAGTTCTTTCATAATTACCTCTTGTCCGAAAGTTGCTCTATTCTATCAGCGACCTCATTAAAGCGATCTTCGAAAGCAAACGGATTGCGGTTTGCTTCGCCCGCGATCACTGCCTCGAAGGTGCCGTCTTCATTCTTTTCGATTCGCGTCCAGATGCGGCGGTGGGAAAAAAAGAAAACAAATCCAAGTGCTCCGATCAGGCCAAAACCACCGATATACCAAGCGATAAACGCGGCGTCGAAAGGATCGTACTTGATAGAAAGAATGTGTGCCGACGGCGATTTTTCAAATTCTGTGAGGCGCCATTTGTAGCCTGCCTTAGGTGCTCCGACGGGAGCGTTATCGGCTAGCTTTTGAGCGAATGCGAACACGCGGATGGCTTCGGCGTTCGGTTGCGTCACATTAAGAATAGCCACAGGATTGTTGTATTCGCCAGTCTTTGTCGCCGGTTTTCCGTCTGGGCCGAAGGTGAAATCAGGTTGAAAATCGGTAAATGCCACCGTCGTGCCGTCAGGAAGCGTTGCCGAGCCTGTGCGTGGAATGTCTATGGTTACGACCTCGCCGCCGTTCTGCGGCGTTAACTCCAGCTTGATGCTGCGGGCCGCACCTTTCGGAATTGTTTGGGCCTGAAAAAAGCGATACCCGCGATAGCTGAACGGTTTATTAAGGCTAACGTCGATCATTTGCACGCCATATTCCGGGTCAGTGATCCTCATCTGCGTGCGCCAATCGAGCGTGTTTGTGACGTCGATATTTCCGGTTGTGTCGATAAGACTCTGTTGAATGTCCGTACATTCCATCGTGAACGGGAGTTTCGCGTTGAACTCGAGTTTCTTGTCGAGATCGAATTCCTGTATCAATATCTCATCCGTTGTCTGGCCGGGCGTCATTCGGACGGTTGCATCAAATCCGGTCGTATTTGCAACAAAATGGCCTAGAAATAACGTTAGCAAAGCAACGTGCACGATGTATGCCCCGACCCGGTTGTACTTTCCGGCCTCACCGAAAACGACGAGTGACTTGCGCGAATTCATCACCGTGAAGTCCTTTTTTCCGTCCGTGTCAACGCCGTATTCGAGGTTGCTTGATTCAGTGGTTGTAGGTCTTAAACCGCTGTTCGCCAATATCTTTTCGATTTTTTCAGCAGCTTCTTTTTCAGTTGCGGCGTCGAGTTTTATTGTCCTCGTGAATTTCTGAGATCGGAGCCAGCCTCGTGTCGGCGAAAGCATCGGATCGACAATATAGCTCCACGCGGAAGGGAAGCGATCGATCGAGGCGAGGACGATATTGAGCGAAAGCCACAGAAGAAGGCCGTTAAAATAGAAGCTGTGATAGATGTCGAAAAAGCCGAGGAAGCCGTAAACGCTCTTCTCGGCAGGCGTGAGCGATGCATAATATGCGTCGAATCCCGGCACGACGTTCTGCTGCATTATCAGCATTCCGATCATTGAAAGCGTCACAAGGATGCACAAAACAACGACTCCGAGCCGCACCGAACTTAAAAAATCGAGAATTCGATTTAATACCGGAGCGGACTTAGGTTTTGCAGCCTCTTTCGGGCGTATTGACTCTTCTACAGCGGACATCGTCTAAGAAAAGAATATCGTAAGGGAACATTATATGTCATTCGGCCATAAATAAGTTCGGCTTGCGACTAATAAAATACTTGATTATCAAGACATATTTGGAAAAACAATATATAGACGCTATTCTTTACGTTAAAGTTTTGGTTCGTGTA
>JANLTF010000228.1:0-3492 GCA_031362825.1 Acidobacteriota bacterium
TGCTGTGCGATCTTGCCCGCGTCAAATGAGCTAATGCCGTTTACGCCGCCCGTCGGCTTGGTAGGAGTGACAGTGTATGATCCCGCGCCAAATCCGGTCAATGTATATTGGCCTGCGGTCGCCCCGGGAAGTGCCGTCGTCGTCGAAATACTAGGCGAACCCGCTCCGCTTATCAGCACATTTGAAATAAATTTCGGCGGTGCTGTTGCATTGGGATATGTGACGGTTCCCGAGATCGATGCGCCGCCCGGCGTTCCTGTCGGTGTCGCCGTTGGAGTGTTGCTCGGCGTGTTCGTTGGGGTTGCCGTCGGTGTCGGTCCCGTTGAAAGAAGGAAACCCCAAAATCCGTCCTGCAATCCATATGGAGAGCCGAACAAATTCCCGCCCGCAGCCGACTGACCCGCGGTGCCCTCAATCTTGTAAAGATTGTTGACGGCGTCGAGGCTCGTGCCGCCGCCGTTTGCGATCACCGTTTGATCGAGCATGTAGCTGCCGCCGGTCGCGATCTGGCCGGTCGATAGGCCGTTAAAGGCAATGAAATATAACAGAAACAATCCCACATACCTACGAAATTTCGTTTCGTTCATATTTTCTCCAACCCGGCAGGCAAGTAGCTAAAAAGCCCGAACTGCACGAACATAGCTTGAGAAGTCCTTGTTGGAGCTGCCCTGGAAGCCATCGTTGAAGGTCTGGATCCAGGCCAAGCCGTTGGCGACCTCCGAGGAACTCCAGTAGAAGTCGCTACTAAAACCGCCAACAATGGTTTTTTGAAGGTACAATAAATTCAACTCGTGTTTTGAAGGCAAATACCAGTCGCCATAAGTAACGCCACCAACGGTAACTGAATATTCGTTGCACACAGTGGCCGCAAATGGATTCCCATCAACCGGTCCCTGATTTGCAATCATAATGGCTGTATTTTTTAAACCTGCACCAACACCATCTGCCCTCGCACGGGTATTTGTAAAACTACCGCCATACCATCTTATTCCTGTACTTTGGTCGGCTGTGGCTGCTATTAAACCGTGCTGCCCGTTATTATATACATAAAACACGATGCCACCACCGTAACTTTCGCCAATGAAATGTACAGTCGGACCAGTTGGTGTTTGCCAGTTAGCTGTAGTCGAGTTTGTTGCAGTCAACACTTGTCCGGCTGTCGGAGCCGCTGAGGAATTGACGTTAACCACGGTCGTGGCCGTCCGGAGTTTGTCCGCGGTCACTGTGTTCGTCGTGCTGTCGATCGTCTTGTTGGTCAGGGTCTGGGTCGCGTCCTTAAGCACAACATTGGACGAAAGCCGTGCGTCGGCGACCGTCCCGGTCAACTTGCTGCCGTCGATGCCGCTGATATGAGAGTCGGTTACGCACAACACGCAAGCCGCCGAAAGCGAGTCAGCCGCGTTCGCCGAGAGCGTGCGGATCGAATAAGGGCTCGAGGTCAATTGCTGGCGTGGCGTCAATGTCGTAAATCCGGGCGGATCGGCAGCTTTTCTGACCGCGATCTCAAGAAAACGGTCGGCTCCAGTCGCAAACGGCGTCGCTGGCGAAAAATCAAGCTGGACGGTAAAAACTCCGTTGGTAACCGTCACGGTATTGTTCGTGATCGTCGTCCCCAACTGCGCCCCGCCGCTAAGTGCGTCATACAGCGAGAACTGCATCTGGTAAGTCCCGTTCGCCGCCGCCGAATTGTCACTCAAACGCCCCTGAAACGTAAACGACGGGGTCTGCGCCGTCATTTGCCCGGCCAGCAACAGGCAAATCGCACTCAAAGCAATCGATAAAAATAGGTGTGAAGCCCGCGAAAGTGAGGATACGTGCAGCATAGACATTGATCTCCTTTTTGTGTTTTTTTATACACAATTCACGCTCATCAGAAGAACCTTGGAGGGGGTAGCTTATAAAGCAAAGAAGATTTAGTCTGAAAACGTAAATTTTGCAATTAGCTTACTCCCAAAGCCCTTTTTTTGCAAGGAAATATTGCAAAGAGCGATGGCAAAAGCCCGCTCTTTCTCTTTTTTCGTATTTTTCGCATATTTCGCGGTTAAAATTTCTTCGATTTTGTGCAAAATACGTCAATCTACGCAAAATAGGCTTTAAATCCCGACACAGTTTTGCTAATGTGAGGCGGGATTTGTCAGAACCGGGAGATTTACTCCCCTCCTGCCTGAGGAGGGGTGGCAGCGTTTCGCTGACGGGGTGGTGGGAGCAGCGACTGGGTTCTTAGCTATTTGAAAAAACTGTTGGGACAGTGGGAGTAGCCGGAAAGGTGAGTGCTGAATGGTGAATGCTGAGTGCTGAATTGTATGACAAATTATTAAGGTTTAATAAACTTTATTAAACCTTAATAAGATTTTGACCGATTTTTGACGCTCTGGAAACTTCTGGGACACATACATATGCAGCCTAAGCTTTGTAAGTGCAATGTTTAGCCTCTTCGGCAGAGGTTGTCTCGTCCTGAAATAGGTTTACAGATAGAATGTAGACAAATGAGACAAAAAGAAAAGAAAGCAGAGGTGGTGGGAGAGTATCTGAAAGGTGGAGTAACGCTTCGGGAAATGGAGCGTAGGTCTGGGATCAATTTCAGGACGATACACAGATGGGTAAAGGAATGCGAGGTAGCGATAGGGTCTGAGGCGACTGCAGAAGGAAAGAGACGGTGCTCATTAGTGGCAAAAGAGGCAAAGTTGCCAGATGACGTGAGGCGATTGCAAAAGGAGCTTGAGGAAGCTCGTTTGTATAACAAGCTGCTGAACGCGATGATCGACATTGCGGAGGAGCAGTTCGAGATACCGATCCGAAAAAAACATGGAGCCAAGCAGCGATGACAGTGGAAGAGAGCGGCAAAGGACGGAGCCTGAAGGAACTTTGCTGTCTGCTTGGCTATACACGACAGGCATATTACAAGAGTAAGCGGCGTGTGGAGCGACGGGCCATAGATGCGGAGTTGATGCTGCAGGAAGTGGCAAGGATCCGAAGCACACTGACACATGCCGGGGTAAGAAAGCTGCATCACCTGACAGCGTCGTTCACACGCGAACACGGCATAGAGATGGGGCGTGATGCACTGTGCGACCTGTTGAGAGAGCATTCGATGCTTGTCCGAAGGAGAAGGCGGAAAGGCCCAAGAACAACATATTCGGGCTTCTGGATGAAGAAGTACCCGAATCTGACAAAGGAGTTCACGCCCGAGAGAAGCAATCAACTTTGGGTGAGTGATATAACGTATATCAGGGTGAGAGAAGGGTTTGCCTACTTAAGCCTCATTACGGATGCGTATTCGAGAAAGATAGTGGGTTATCATCTCAGCAAGCGTCTGACGGCCAAAGGGACGTCGGCGGCACTGAGAATGGCATTGAGGAACAACCCGGATAGAGAAGGGCTGATCCATCATTCGGATCGGGGGCTTCAGTATTACAGCTCTCAATACATGAAGCTGCTCGGACACGACATTCGCGTCAGCATGAGCGAGCGAAGCGACCCGTTGGAGAATGC
>JANLTF010000242.1:0-6562 GCA_031362825.1 Acidobacteriota bacterium
GCGTGCCGCGTTGTCTTCGCCGCCGTTGTAGCTGGCGGCGATTGCTTCGAGCAGTCCGTTGAACTGGCCTTCGAGGTCGTTGATATACTCCACTCCGATGGCGATGTTGATCCGTGGATTGTACAGGTCGTCCGGCTGTAGAGCCGCGTAGCCAGCCTTTTTGTTGTACTTGAGCGCCGTGTCCATCACGAGTTGCAAAAGGCCGCGGGCGGCGGACGGCGATTTGACCTCGGGGCGGAAGCTGCTCTCCTGCTTCATAATGGCGAGGACGAAACGCGGGTCGATCTTGTGCTTCTTGGCGTACTGCAGAACTTCGATACGGTATGGAATCGGGAAATCTTTGGGCGAGACCTGTGCAATTGCTTTGACACGGCCGTTCTTTCCCGCAAGTTTCTCCGCCGCGAGGCCGCCGTAGTAGGACTTGCCAGTGTCCGGGATCGAGGCATACATATCCGTCGCCTCGACCTTCTTGCCTGCCTTTTCAAGAGCGAAGGCACGGAGGTAACGCACTTCGTCGAGGCTCGTCATCGAACCTTTGATCGTAGCCTGGGCCTCGATCAACGCCGCCGTCGCGATCACATCGGCCCACAGGCCCCGATACATTTGCATCCGCAGCCGTGCGTGCAGAGCGTTGGTCTCGGTCGGCTGGCCTTTGAACTTCTCACGAACGCGGTCGACCCACTGGTTCGCGGCGTCATAGCTGCCGCTTTCGCGGAGCGAGTCGATCTCGTTGAGAAATGCTCCGTCGATCCGTTCGCCCGTCGGGTACATCACGACGTACCTTTCGAATAGCTTGGCCGCCTCGGCATGCTGCCCGAGGCGGACGTTGCAGCTCGCCTGGAAATACAGACTCTCGCGGCCGTTCTTGCTCTCGGGAAACTCGGTCGCCGCACGGGCAAGGACGGGAATGCACTTGCGGTACTCGCGTTCCCAGTAGAAACTGCGGCCTGTCATCCATAATGCACCGCTGAGCGTCGCGTCGGTCGGATAAACGTCGAGTATCTTCTGAAAATGCTCACGAGCCTGCGGGAAGGAGCGGTTGTCGAAGTAAACCGTCCCGCGTGCGAGGTGTTCCGTCGCTGCCAGCGTTTGCAGCTTGCCGTCAACACTTCGGCTGGCACGGTCCTTTTCGATCACCGCCTTTAACGCGGCATCCGATGCCTGCGAGAATGCCGTGGCCGCAAATAGACTGAGGACGAACACGAGGTTGAGCAGTTTATTCATATTGTATAAGACGGGCGAGGTACTAGTGATAGATTACCCGATTGTTAGAGGGTGATGCAATAGATTCGGTTGCAAGGGAGAATTGGCCACGGATCACACGGATAAGCACGGATTAAACCTTGGTCTTTATCCATGTCTATCTGTGGCTGATTTCTTATTGCGTTCGACACACTCCCTACCGGTCGTGTTTCTGCCTCGAACATGGGCGTGATAAAATCCCTGCTTGGAGTCTATATGAAAATTGCACTAAACGGCGCGACTACGATGACCGCCGATCTGGAAACTGACATTCGTGCGGCAGCGGCGGCTGGGTATGATCTGGTGGAGTTTCGTTCGAACAAGCTTTATGACTATTTGGAGACAAAAACCGTCGAGGATCTAAAGGTTTTGCTAACAGAGACTGGCATTGGTGTTTTATCGATCAATACGCTTGAGCACATAACCTGGCGTAGCGACGAAGATTACGCTGACATTAAGGCCGAATGTGCCAAGCTCTGCGAGATCTCTGTCGCGATCGGTTGCCCCTATGTGCTCTCGGTTCCGGGCAAACTAAGGCAAGGACCGAAGACCGAGGAGGAAACGATCGCGGAGTCGGTACGCGTTCTCAACGAACTCGCCGACATCGCCGAGCCGTACGGTATCAAGATCGGTTTTGAATTCCTCGGCGAAGCGGGGAATTCGGTCCAGACCCTTGATCTCGGCAGCAAGATCGTCAATTTGGTCGGACGCGAAAGCGTCGGGAATGTGATGGATACGTATCACTTTTATGCGGGTAGTTCGTCATATGAGGCGATCGACAGCCTCGACCCGAAGAAACTCTTCATTTTTCACATCAATGACGCCGAAGATCTGCCAAAGGCTGAGTTGAACGATTCGAAACGACTCTATCCCGGCCTTGGCATCTTGCCGATCAAAGAGATCAAATCTCATCTCGACGGCATAGGCTATGACGGTCCGGTCAGTGTTGAGATATTTCGTCCAGAATATTGGGAGCAAGATCCGTTCGAGGTTGCTGTGAAAGCAAAGGGAGCGACTGAAGAGGTGCTGGGATTGGGTAAATACGCGGCGGGCGGTAGTTGGTAAATGGAATTGCCGCTAAGAGGCACAGAAGGCACAAAAAAGAAAAGAACAGAAGCCCAACTCCTATTTTTGCGTCTTCTGTGCATTTTCGCGGCCAATAAATAGATGGATAAAGTAAAGATCGGGATAGTTGGAACAGGTTTTGTCGGTAATCTGCACGGGCGTATCTATGCCCGTGAGGATCGTGCCGAGATCGCGGCGTTGTACGATATCGTCCCTGAACGGGCTGAAAAGACAGCAAAGAGCATTGGAGGGAAAGTCTGTTCTTCCCGAGAGGAGTTGTTAGGACTATGCGACGCCGTTCTAGTATGTGCGCCCAATAAAACGCACCCTGAGATAGCCTCGGCAGCCGTGGCGGCGGGAAAACACGTTTTCTGTGAGAAACCGTTTGCCATTGGCATCGATCAGGCCCGCGAACTGCTTGAAATCGCGAATAATAGTTCGGGGGTTTTTCAGGTCGGTCACAACCGGCGTTATGCTCCGGTTTATCAAAAGCTGAAAGAGCTCATTAGCGAAGACAAAGCGCATTCCGCCCACGTCAAGATGAATCGTGGCGAGCTCAAGAATCCTGTCTGGACGGGCGACACGAATGTGACGGGGGGCTTTCTCTATGAGACGACGATCCACCTGTTCGACATGATGCGATTTCAGTTTGGTGAGATAGAGGAACTGACGGCGTATGGTTCGCAGCACGAGTATCCGGAGCTCGATGAGTTTTCGATCATCTTTAAGTTCAAGAGCGGCTTTCACTGCACTTTTGCTTCTTCGTCGGATGCGAGCTGGCATTTTCCGTTCGAGCGAATCGAGGTTTTTTGTCATCACCGCACGATCATGACCGAAGAAATGGAGCGAATACTCGATTCACGCGGCATGGACGCGAATTTCGATACTCACACCTATCACATGACGCAATGGGACGAACGTTGGGGCTATGTCCAGGAGGACCGTGCATTTATCGAGGCGATCCTGGATGGAACGCCGCCGCCTGTGACGGCTCTCGATGGCTTTAAGGCCGTGGAACTCGTTGAATCTGTGTACAAGGCCATTCGCACAGGCGAATGCGTTAGGTTTTAGAACTTTTTGGCTAGGAAAGCGTTAAACATCGGTTACAATCGAAGTCGTTTATGACCAAGTGCCAAAATTGCGGTAATCAGAACTATCCGGAAGCGAACTTCTGCCGCTTCTGCGGAACGAAGTTCATCGTTTCGCCGCCGACACTGCAATCACAGAATAGCCCTTACGATTATTCTGCTCCACGGCCTTATTCGTGGAAAACTGACGAATTTACAACCAACGCTGAAGCTCGCAAGACAATGGATGCTCCGCGGACAGCTCCGATCAGCCCGCAGTTCCCGAACGGGCAGACGCAACACGTTCATCAGCCGTTAACTCTTCACCAACAGCAGCATTTAAGTCAGCCGTATCGATGCCCGCACTGCATGAGTCAGTTCCTGCCGCGAATCGAGAAGCGAATTTCAACCGCCGGATGGATCACATTCGCGGTACTACTTGTTTTTTTCTTTCCGTTGTTCTGGATCGGGTTGTTGATAAAGGAAGAAACGCGTAGATGCCCGAGCTGCAACGCGACCGTCGGTTAACGGTAGTAATATCCTCGCGGATGTTCGATCTTGACCTCAGGATTTGTACTAACGACCTCAACCTTGTGATATCCCTTCTTCATGTGTGTCGAAAGATACGTCAATGCGAACTGACGGCCGAGTAGAATATCCAGATCCTTAAAGAACGGAATAAAACTGATCGGAGCGATATTACCTTGGAAGAAAGCCCGTCCTCCGGTCTCGTCAGCAATTCGCTGGAGAGATCCTTGACCGCCGAGTGCAAGCTGGGCGTTGCCGTTCGCCGTGAGGCCCGTTGGTGAATAGAACGAGTACACGGCTACGCCAAAACGTTGGGCCCGGGCTATTGAGCGTTCAAGATCGACGGTCTGCGAGATATCGGCCGGCGAGAAGCCTTGGGACGTGTCGAGGCCGTCGGAGATCAATAACATTGCACGGCGGCCTGAAGGAAGGGCTTCGAATCTCCTTAATGCATCGTTTACGCCGCTGTACGAACCGCCGCCGGAGCTGACGCCACTGACGATCCGCAATGATCTTGCGGCCTTTTCTAGATCTTCGGTAAATTTCTGCGCCGTCTGCAGGTTTCCGCCACGGAGATAGCCGACCATCACGCGGGTTCCCTTTGGCAATTTCCTGATAAAGTCCGCGAGGTCCTTGATCTGAAGATTAAAATTGCCCGTTAGCTCCTCTTGGATCAGTATCGCGATCTCAAGCGGGGAACCGGCAACGCTTCGGATCGACAGGATCGTTTGCTCCTCTTTATCTTCGCGTACGATCAAACGGTCGGCCTGAATGATCTCTTCGGTCTGATCGGTACGCAGTTCCTTTTTGGTATAGATCGAGATCGGTATCGTAACGGTGCGGACCTTTTGCTTTTCATTGGCCTTAGGTGGCTGAGCATTGTCGTATGATCCGGCAAGCAGGGATATCGCGAAGATAAGAAATCCAAGGGGTAATTTGCTAATGCTCATAATCATTTTGCCGCGCATCACTGAAGTTCCAATAATAGTATATTTTTGGCAGATAACTAAACTTTTTAACGCAAGTGGATTGAAGTAACGGCGGACACTTTGTAAAGTAAACAACGAAACTCATGGACGATCTGACTCTCAGATACGATGTTACACCCCGCGATCTGGCCCGCGGCCGCAACCTGAAAATTGGTGCGATCGCGGCACCCTTTGCTTTGGGCGGCGTTCCGGCGATCCTTACCTTGGTGCTTACGCTAGTCTTGGGAATGGCCCCGCCGGCTTCTGCTGTTCTGTTTTTCATCGGGATGATCGTTTCGTTTGTCGGGCTGCTAGTCGGTCTCGGCCTTTCGGGCTTTCTCGCGTATCGGCGAACCAACTGGACCAAACAGATGCGCGAACGGATAGCGGCCGATGGCATCCGGGCAAGCGAGATCGAGTGGTTCATGCACGAATTGAAATCTAGCGAGCGACGTTCATTTAAAGAGATCACGGCCCGTGATCTCTTGCTAGGCGATGCGTATCGCGAGACCCTTGCATCGCGGCTAACCGCAACCAGAATTACCAAATCGTCTCGAAGGGAACTTCAGTTGATGCAGCGGCGGCAAAGCAAACTGAAACAACTAAAGTCGGCCAGTTCCGAGGAATTTCAAAAAGAACTTGCGAAAGATATCGGAAAGATAGAGAACATCAATACCGAAGCAAAAGTAATGCTCGCGGAGGCCGAATCGCGGATGCACATGATCGAGGCGGCATCGGTTCGCGGCGGTAGTATTGCGGATTCGGAACTTGCGCTTAAAAAGCTCTCGGCTCGTGCGTCGGAACTGCCGTTAGCACTCGAACAGGCGAAAATGGCTGATGAGATACGAGCGGAGATGGAGAAAGAGCCGCTGGAGTAGTTTTGAGGAGTTCAAATTAAAAACGCGAGCCAGTTCAGGTTCGCGTTTTTTATATTTTCCGGCGAATGAAAACTGCATTGCCGTTCGGACGGATGAATTGAACCTGTTATTTACAGGTGGGTGGCCTTTTGCTCAGTAAAGAACATCAGAGCCGATCGCTATGGCGAATTCTCGCTTGAAGATTCGCACCGAGACCGGCATTGGCCTCCCGGCATTCATATATTGGCTCAATTATGTATGCGTCCGGTGACGTGCCATCGAAGTGATTTCATGTCGCCTGAAAGAACTATATCACATCGCCAATAGGCAATAGCAAGTGAAATTATTGCTCTGTCAATATTTCTTGCGGCGGTGCGTCGCGGTGCTTTAAAATGCGGTCGAGCATCTCGCTACACTCGCTGCTACGGACGCCCAATTGGGCATCTACCTGTGCCTGCGTGTCACGCAGTTGATGATATTCGTCGGCGATATGGAGTGCGGCGAGGATCGCGACTTTGAGGGAATCGACCGTCAATGTGCCTGACGATATCTCACGCATTTTCGAATCGACGTAGTTTGCGAGATCCAAAATATACTGGTCGTCGCCATCCGAACGAATGCTATATGTCTGATTGTAGATCTCAACACGAAGTGCCTTTTCCGTCATACTAATTTTGTTCTTAACGCCCAACAGCCTCCGCAACATCTGAGTCGATCGAGGTCATCGCATCAAGCATTGATTCGACCTTGAGATGAATCAGATCGCGTTCATTCATCAAGACGCCCACTTTTGATTCCAATTCGTGATTGGATTCCGTCAAATTCGCATTTTCGC
>JANLTF010000247.1:0-2061 GCA_031362825.1 Acidobacteriota bacterium
TGCTCTCAAAACGCTCGCATACGATGGACGACGTGCAGTTGCTGGTCAATACGCGAATGCCGGATCTGTTTCGCGTGCCGGAGATCATTGGATTTGTTGTGCTGGCGGCGATCGCGATCGCGGTTGCGTTCAAGAAGCTCGAACTTGCGGATCGCGCCGTCTTGTTCACGGCGTCGCTCGCTTTGGTTCCGCTGATCGTTTTTAACCAGCAGGTGATTACCGGTCAATCGTTGCAGCCGATTCATTATCAGGTTTTTATCGGCAATTACGTCGCGGGGCTGTCGCTCGTGATGCTCGTCGGGTTGTACTGGCGAACCGCGAAGGACAGGCAAGCGGTGACCGGCAAGCTCTCGATGGCTCTATTTGCCCTTATCGCGGTGTTCTGGGGCTTTGTTGAGTGCCATTACACCGTTCGTATCCTCGATGAGGTCAACGTCGTCCGAGACGAAGCCCTGCCCGTTGCCCGCCATCTCGACGAGATCGCCAAAACGCAGTCAAATCCGCAAGCCGCGGTCGTCATGCACTTCGGCATGGCCGAGGGCGATGATTTCCCGACGCTCGCCCCGCAATCAGTCTTGTGGGCAAGGCACCAGCACGTTTTCGCTGGCGTCACGTGGCAGGAAAACAAGGAACGCTATTATCAATATCTATACTATCTCGGCGTTGACGCCCGATCACTCGCGTCCGGCATCAAGAAGGGCGACGATTTCGTCTCGGTCATCGCATTGTTCGGCTGGGGCCGCCACACCGACCGTCTGAACGCGGAATACAAACCGCTGACCTTTCGCGAGATCGATGAGGAAATGGGTCGGTTTGGTGATTATGTGAAAACATTCGATCCGGCAAAGGCTGTCAATCCGCCGCTAAACTACGCGATCACCGAAACCGATTCACCGCCCGACTTTGCAAATATAGACAAATGGTACGAACGCGACGCCGGCGATGTGTTTGGCAAATATACCCTTTATAGGCTAAAACTCAGATGAGGTGACAAAAAAGACCGCTCCAAATCGAAGCGGTCGAGATTGATAAAACTATTAAAATATAAAAACTAGGCGGCCAAGAGGTCGTTCGAGGTTTCCGCGAACACCCTGCGGCCATTCAGGGCGTCGTCAATTATTTCACGAACGGCCGACGCATCCGGATTGACATCCATGCGAACACAAGCCCGTAGATGTCTGATGATGCCTTCCGTCGCAATTTCCAATGTGTCACCCGACAACTTAGAAAAACGGCGTGCTTGGATATGGTCAATTTGCAAAACTCTGTCCTGCAATGTCATTGGTCTAGCTGCTGCCACTTTTTATTCTCCTTATTAACAAAATCGTTAACGCATTTGCGTTAACGCTATACCTTGCCCTCCGACAAAGTAGACTGAAACACAGAATGCAAAACGTATTTCAGAAACAATAAGTTGAAATTTTCAACTAAGAAGTTGCTGCGAATGATTACGGACCGCATTGGTTTCACCCTGTAATAGAATGTTAACAGAAGGTTTCTGCGTTTGTCACTACTTTTTTTCGCGAAACGCACTTTTTTTCCATTAGGACAAAAAAAGAGCGGCACATATACCGCTCTTTACAAAACTGACTACAATATCAAGTGTTTAGCCGACAGCATCTTTCATCGCTTTGCCGATACTGAATTTGACCGTCGTTTTGGCAGGGATCTTGATAACAGCACCCGTTGCAGGGTTGCGTCCGTCACGTGCCTTGCGATGGGTTTTCTTCAATTTACCAAAACCCGGCAGCGTGAATTCACCGTTGGTCTTGACTTCGCTGGTCGCGAGAGCAGCGAGAGCGTCGAACATACCTTTGATGTCGGTTTTCTTAAGTCCCGACGAATCAGCCAAATTGCTAATGATTTCCGTTTGTGTCATACGAGCCATAGTTTATCTAACCTCCAAGTGTGATTGTGAATATAAAAAGTGGTCAGGTGAATCGATTTTGCCCTAATTAAAACTCGGCATAGAGGGGCGAAACTACCAATCCCACTTTTGGATGAATGGTCGGGGCGGCAGGATTCGAACTTGCGGCCTCTCGCTCCCAAAGCGAGCGCACT
>JANLTF010000263.1:0-3694 GCA_031362825.1 Acidobacteriota bacterium
GGTGCGCGTTTTGAGCGTCGGCGACGGCGTGTTTTCCAAAGAGCTGTGCGGCGGCACCCACGTCCGTGCAACCGGCGACATCGGCTCGTTCAAGATCACCGGCGACGAAGCGATCGCCTCCGGCGTCCGCCGAATCCGAGCGATCACAGGCTTTGACGCCTTTAACCGTTTCCGCGAAGACGAGAAATTGATCGACGCGTCGCTCGGAGCGTTAAACACCCAACGCGACAACCTGCCCAACGCCATTGCCCGCTTGCAGGAAGAACTCAAAAAAACCCGCAAGGAAATGGACGAGCTAAAACTCAAGATCGCCACCGGTTCGATCGGGGATTCTTCGTCCGGCGGGGACGAACCAAGAGACATAAACGGCGTAAAAGTCCTCGGCAAGATCGTCGAGGGCCTCGACGGCGGCGGAACTCGTCAGCTGTCCGACACGCTGCTTGCACGCCTCAAATCTGGCGTCGTCATCATCGGCCGCTCCGACGAAGGCAAGGTCGGAATCATCGTCCGGGTTTCAGACGATCTAACAAACAAAGTAAAGGCGGGCGACATCATCCGCGAGATCGCCCCAATTGTCGGCGGCCGCGGCGGCGGCAAACCCGACATGGCCGAAGGCGGCGGCACCGAACCTGCTAAACTCGCCGAAGCCATCGAAGCGAGTTATTCGGTAATTGACAAGATGTTGGCGTAAATTAACCGCAGATGACGCAGATAAGAGCGATCAAATCTGTCTCTCTTATCCGCGTCATCCGCGTTATCTGCGGTTAAATTGGCTTAGGCTCAGACGCTCGTACCCGGAAACTATTTTTTTGTTCTTTGACAATTCAGTCGGGTTTAAGCCGACGCTGGTTTGCAGTCTGTCGTCGGCATCAGGGATCGGTGAACGTCGATCTCATCTTCGGACGGCTTCTTTTTGTTATTCGCCGTTACGAGCATAACCGAAACCACAATGACCGCTGCACCGATAAGCATTTGTATGGTCATGGCTTCGCCCGCGATCGCCCAGCCGAGCAGGACCGCGACGACCGGATTGACATACGCATACGTCGAAACGACTGATGGTGACGCGTTCTGCATCAACCAGCTATAAGCTGTGTAGGCCACCAGAGCTCCGACAAAGGTCAAATACGCGAGAGCCGTCCAGGACACCGCCGACACCGCGGCAACGTCAAATGTCTGCCATTCGCCGGTCACCGCGCTTACCGCGAGCAGTATCAAACCGCCCGCGAGCATCTGCATACCGGCGGCGAGAACGTTCGAACTCGCCGTCGGAGCTTTCGCACCATAGAGCGAACCAAACGCCCAGCCGATAGTCGCCACGACTACCAGAATGATTCCGAGCCATTGCATATCGCCGGTCGCTCCATCGACACTTGGACGTCCAAGTATCAGCATCGTAACGCCGACAAATCCTACGGCCAGGCCGAGCGTGACCTTATAATTAGGCTTGCCGCGGCCCATGAACATCCAACCGAGGGTAACCATCCAAAACGGGTTCGATGCGATCAGCAGGGCCGTCATGCTCGACGAGATGTAGTGCTCGGCCATCACGACTGCACCGTTTCCGACACCGAGCAGCAACGCTCCCACAATAAACGCCGTTCGCCAGTGAATTGCCTTGGGCTTTTCATAGCCCGGCGAGAGCCGGGCGATAGCATACAAAATGCCGCCCGCGACCACGAATCTTACTCCCGCCATCAAAAATGTCGGCATCGTCTCGATCGCATATTTGATTGCAAGATACGTCGAGCCCCAGATCAGATAAACCGCCGCAAATGCCGCGATCAAATAGATCAGTCGCCGTTTTTCATCCTGTGTTCGTACTGTGCTCATCACGCTAACCCCTTGTCTTTCAACTCTTTCTGGCCTTTCCCTCAAGCGGTAAGGCATTTGTTTCCTTAAATGTTTCCAGCACCACGATCGTCCGCGTGCTCAGGACATTCGGTATCGGCTTGATCTTTTCGCGGAGCAGTCGCCCGAGTGCTGCGGTATCTTTTGTGCGGATCTTGAGCAGATAGCTGTCCTCGCCGGCAACGTCGTGGACCTCAAGGACTTCCGGTATCGCGACCAACGCTTCTTCAGCATCGCCGCCGCATTCGCTCGTCTTTACGGCGACGAAAACTGTTAACCCGAATTCGACCGCTCTTGGGTCAATGTCCGTCCGATAACCGCGAATGATGCCTTTATCCTCGAGCTTTCTGATCCGTTCGAGCACCGCCGATGGTGCCAGACCGATCTGCCGTGCGATCTCAGCATTTGAAATGCGTGCGTCACTTTGCAGTATCGTCAGTATTTGTTCGTCTGTTCCGTCAATCATTCGGTTTGTGACCTCATATGGAGAATAAACGTCGGCAAATTGTTTGTCAAGCACTTTTTTCGACCTAATTTTCGGCGCGAGACGAAATATCTTACTAATTCAGGTAAAGTGCGTTATTCTAAACAAAATTATGAGCGCTGTGATCCAAGTTCCAACGTCTAATGACGAGATCGTTTCCTATAATCCGGCAACCGGTGCCGAGGTCGGTCGCGTCGTGCAAACTTCGCCGGAAGACGTAACCTCGGCAGTCGAGCGGGGCCGTGCGGCATTTCAGTCGTGGAAGACTACCTCGTTTGACGAGCGAAAGGATTTCGTAATGAAAGCCCGCGAGGTACTGATCTCCGAAATGGACGAGATCGCCCGGCTCATCTCTGACGAATCAGGCAAGCCCGTCGCCGAAGCGTTTTCGATGGAGATCGCACCGGTGCTCGACCTGATGCAGTATTTCGCTCGCAGCACTGAAAAGCTGCTAAAACCGGCAAAGATCAACATCGGCCTCTACGCTCTGCTCGGACGGTCCTCGAAGATCGTCTATCGTCCGCTCGGCATCGTCGGCATTATTCCGGCGTGGAACTATCCGTTTTCGATACCGCTCGGCGAAGCCGTAATGGCTCTGATGGCAGGAAACACCGTCGTCATCAAACCGTCCGAGTTGACGCCAATGATCGGACTAAAGATCGGCGAGATCTTTGAAAAAGCCGGTTTGCCGCAAGACTGTGTGCAAATCGTCAGCGGCGCCGGGGCCACGGGATCGGCTCTCGTCGACGCGGCACCGGACAAAATAATGTTCACCGGCTCAGTCGCCACAGGCAAAAAGATCGCCGCTGCCGCCGCGCAAAACCTGACATCCGTGGTCCTCGAACTCGGCGGCAAAGACCCGATGGTCGTCTTCGCCGACGCCAATCTCGAACTCGCTGCCGGAGCCGCCGTCTGGGGTGCGTTCTGCAACGCGGGGCAGTCCTGCTCGTCGGTCGAGCGGCTGTATGTCGAGGAAAGCGTCGCTGACGAGCTAACCCGCAAGATCATCGAAAAAACAAAACAACTCAAGCAGGGGACAGGTGACCAAGCGGACGTTTCGATCGGTGCAATGTCGTCGGAGCGGCAGGTCAAGATCGTCGAGGACCATTTAGAAGATTTTCGAGCCGCCGGAGCAAACATCGAAACTGGTGGACAGCGGAATCCCACACTGGAAGGGCTATTTTACGAACCCACGGTTATCACCGGTGCGCACAACGACATGCGGGCGATGCAGGAAGAGACCTTTGGCCCGACGCTGCCGATCGCGACGTTCTCCAACGAAGAAGAAGCTATCTGTCTCGCCAATGACAGCGAATTCGGCCTGACGGCGAGCGTCTGGACGCGAGATCGTGCAAGAGG
>JANLTF010000269.1:0-1512 GCA_031362825.1 Acidobacteriota bacterium
AGATCAAGAATATTGGGGTTTAAGAGAAAATTAGCCAAAGATTTCACAGATCGGCACGGATTGTTTTTTCTTATCCGTTTTACCCGTGTAAATCTGTGGCCAATTCATTTCCCTTGCTTTATTCGCTCTAGTCGAACAAAATAGCGTTAAAGGAGTCTATAAAATGAGCGAGGCTGACAAAGCGGCAATTTCACGTATGCGGTGCAGCGAAATAATGACGAAATCCGTCAAAACCGCCGCCAGCACAATGCCCTTACGAGAGGTCGCGGCAATGATGCGCGACGGTGATATGGGAGCTGTGCCCGTTGTTGACGAAGGCAAACTTATCGGCATCGTTACGGATCGCGACATCGTCGTCCGCTGCGTAGCTGATGGCAAGGATGCCACGACGCCGGTCTCCGAAGCGATGACCACCGAGCTTTTCACGGTCAAACCCGATGATTTTGCCTTCGAAGCGATCCGCCTAATGGGCAACAAACAGGTCCGCCGCATCCCCGTCACCGGTCCAAACGGCGAACTCGCCGGCATCATCTCAATGGCCGACGTCGCCTTAGAAATGGAAGACGAACGCGAGATCGCCGAGACATTAGAAGAAATCTCGAGCGGCGCGGCGTTTTGGAGCAAAAGTTAGTGACAGGTAACAGGTGACAGGCTACGGGTGACTTCGATCATCCAACTTGTCGCCCGTTACTTGTCACATGTCACTAAAGAAAAATGGCCAAATCAATGAATCGGCATTTTCAGTTTCTCGGCTCGTCTAAGACGGTGCAGTCGGGGCGGCTTTGGTATCCGGCGGCGGACGTTTATCAGACGCCCGACGGCTGGCTGGTCAAGGTCGAGCTGGCGGGCGTTTCGCCTGAGGACATCGAGATCGATATTCAGGGAAACGTGCTATACATCGCCGGTTGCCGCAAAGACCGCTCGTGTGCCGCCGGTGTCTCGTACCAGCAGATGGAGATCACGTACAGCAGCTTCGAAAAAACGCTAAATTTCCCCGGCTCGATCGAAGGAGCGACCATCGAACACGAATTTGAGAACGGGCTGCTGATCATCAATCTGCGTAAGAAGTAGTTTCAAGGAATTTATGGCTGACGAAACAACCACAGAACAAACACCGCTGCCGCAGACTTTGGAGATCGCGGTTTTGCCTTTGCAGAATACTACGCTGTTTCCGGAGACGGTCGTGCCTCTGGCGGTCGGGCGCGAGCGTTCGACGCGTGCTGTCGAGTCGGCTCTTGCTACTGAGGAAAAGCTCATTGCGTGTATCACCACCAAGATTGAAAACGTCACCGGCGACGACGCCAAGCCGGATGACCTCTATCAGATCGGCACCATCGTCAACATCAAACGCATGATGCGAAACGAAGGCATCATGCAGCTCATCGTGCAGGGAATGGACCGCTTTGAGATCACGGAATGGACCGGCGAGCAGCCTTTTTTGAAAGCAAAGATCGCGATCCTGCCGCCGCTCAGGCGCGTCGACGAAGAAGAGATCGAGGCGCTCAAACGCAA
>JANLTF010000287.1:0-4173 GCA_031362825.1 Acidobacteriota bacterium
AACGGCGTTTTATATCTCAAAAAACGATTTCGCGTCGTGGTGGGATGAAATAAAGGCGAACGACGTCTCGATCATCTGGCATAATGAAAATAGCTGGTGCGGGTTTGGAAAGATTGGTTAGCCACAGATTGCACGGATAAAAACGATAAGATTATGATTTCCTATCCGTGCGATCTGTGAAATCAGTGGCAAAAATTCTTATGAAATTTGACGACGACATAGACGAAAAATATTGCAGATCGATCGAGGACGCGTTTGCGATGATCGTGGCGAAGGGCAATGATTTTCATCGTCTGATGATGAACGAGATCATGGAGTCGGAGATGCTCGTTCGCGTGCAGCCTGTAAGTGAGCTAAATAATGCGTCGGGCATCACGGGGCTGATCAGTCCGATCAAGACCAATTTTAAGCTGATGACCGAGCGATTGAACCTGCGCGACGCTCTTGGTGAGATCTACATCGCGATCGCCGAAGAAACGATCGACACCGGCGGTCAACGCGGCTGCGAAGGGACATTCGTTCACGAAGGCAGGCACGCGTACGATTTTGCTCAGACGCTGGAGAGCCTTTCAAACGCCGATTACAATCCGATCGGCATTTTTAATCCGACGCTTTACGAATTGGAATGGGAAGCCCACAAAACCGCCGGCGATTATATGCTTTGCATCGACAAGCCCGAATACACCGACGAAGGCCTCGAACTGATGATCCTTTGCACCGTTGACGGCGGAGGTTGCGCGGTCAGCGACGACGGCATCAAACAAAGATTGAACGAGAGCTACGGCCTCGCTCTCGACGGCAATCATGGGAAACTGGCGACCCAGATGATGGGAATAGTGGTTTAGAATCTATTTATGAACGCGGCTTTGCCACAGGAAATGCAGCAGCATACATACGCCATCATGGACGAGGTCGAGGGCTCGCATTGGTGGTTTGTGGGAAGACGCGCGATCCTCGAGAGTTTTCTCGGCCCGATCGCCGAGAAACTCCTCACTACGCATTCCGCACTCCGCATTTTGGATGTCGGCTGCGGCACCGGCGCAAACCTCGAAATGCTGTCGCAGTTCGGCGAGGCCGAGGGCGTCGATGTATCGGATGACGCATTGGAATTTTGCCGTCTCAAAGGCTTGAAAGCACAGAAAGGTCTGGCTGAGACCTTGCCGTATGCCGACGAAACATTTGAACTGACAACAGCTCTCGACGTGGTCGAGCATTTGGACGACGATATTGCCGGGCTCAAGGAAATGTTTCGTGTGACGAAACGCGGCGGCTACTCGCTCATCTTCGTGCCCGCATTTATGTGGCTTTGGGGCGTTCAGGACGATATATCGAATCACCGCATCCGCTACACCAAAAAACAGATCGTCGAACGATTGGAAAAGGCCGGATACACCATCGAGCGTGCGACGTACGCCAACTGGACGTTCTTCGCCCCGATCCTCGGCGGGCGAGTCTTTATGAAACTGACCGGCATAAAACCGGAATCGGAGAACAACATCAACGTGTCGGCACTCAACGGCGTATTCGGCAAACTCTTTGCGGCTGAACGGTTTTGGCTACGCAATTTTAACTTTCCGTTTGGTGTATCTATAGTTGTGGTGGCGAGGAAGATTTAGCCACGAGTTACACGAATAGCACCAATTATGAAAGAATGTTCCGTTCGTATAATTTGTGTCATTCGTTGGAAATTTCTATCTTAAATGGATCAAGAAAGTACAACCAGACCTGAGCTTTCACTATTTCTCCCCGTTCTCGACGAGGAGGAAAACCTGCGGCCGATGCATGCGAAGATAGCGGCGGCTTTGGATGCACTTGGGAAGACGGCGGAGGTCATTTTTGTTGACGATGGATCTACGGATAGGAGCCTTGAGATATTGAAAGAGATCTCGGTGGCGGATGAGCGTGTTCGCGTCATCAGTTTGCGTCGAAATTACGGTCAGACGGCGGCGATGTCGGCGGGAATAGACGCGGCGAAGGGCGATATCTTGATCCCGATGGACGCCGATCTGCAGAACGATCCGGCGGACATCAAACGTCTACTCGACAAGCTCGACGAAGGCTACGACGTCGTCTCAGGCTGGCGAAAGAACCGGCAAGACAAGCTCATTTCGCGAAAGATACCTTCGCAGATCGCAAATCGCATCATCTCGTGGATCGGCGGCGTGGATCTGCACGACTACGGCTGCTCACTCAAAGCATATCGCCGCGATGTCATCCAAGACGTAAAGCTCTACGGTGAAATGCACCGATTTATTCCTATATACGCTGCATGGGCAGGAGCCCGCGTGACCGAGATCCCGGTCGATCATCATGCCCGAACGATGGGCAAATCGAAGTACGGCATCTCGCGAACGATCAAAGTCGTTTTCGACCTGATAACGATCAAGTTCATGGCTGAGTATCATACGAAACCGCTGTATGTATTCGGCGGATTTGGGACGATCGCGTTTCTTATATCTATGGTCGCGGGCGTCTGGGCGATCGTGCTGAAACTCGCTTATGCCGTCTCATTCATTCTCACACCGCTCCCGATCATCGCCGTCGTGATGCTCGCCATTTCAGTTCAATTTTTCCTAATGGGCCTGCTCGCAGAACTGCTCGTGCGAACCTACCACGAGTCGCAGGACAAGGCGATCTATGCGGTGCGTGAGCGGATCGGATTTGGCGAATAATGTTTCAATCAATCGTTCACATCGCCCTTGTTGTCCGAGACTACGACGAAGCCATCCATTTCTACACGAAGAAATTGAATTTCGAGTTGGTCGAAGACACCTATCAATCAGAGCAAGACAAACGATGGGTGGTGATTTCTCCGCCAGGATCAAATGGCACAACGCTGATTTTGGCTCGAGCTTCGCAACCGGAACAAGAAGCTTTCATCGGAGACCAAGCTGGCGGTCGCGTGTTCTTGTTTCTGAAAACCGATGATTTTTGGCGGGATTATAAAGCTATGGTCGCAAAAGGAATACATTTCATTCGCAAGCCGACAGAGCAAGAATACGGGACGGTTGCAGTTTTTGAAGATCTTTACGGAAACCGCTGGGACCTCCTCCAATTGATTCCGGAACATCCGCTTGCGAAGCGGTAAAACAAATGTGTGGAATTGTGGGTTGGGTAAACCTAAAACAATCTGACTGGACCGACAACGCCGAGGGTATTTTGCATGCGATGTGCGCTTCGATAGTTCATCGCGGGCCGAATTCTGAGGGTCTGTGGCTCGACGACACGGTCGCGCTCGGTATGCGGCGCCTGTCGGTGATCGATCTGGAGACCGGCGACCAGCCTGTCTTTAACGAAGACAAATCGGTCATCGTGATGATGAACGGCGAGCTTTACAACTATCGCGAAGTTCGCGATGAGCTTGAAAAGAAGGGCCACAAATTCGTCACAAAATCTGATACCGAGATACTGCCGCATCTCTACGACGAATACGGCGAAGATCTCGTCGATCATCTTAATGGCATGTACGCGTTTTCGCTGTGGGATTCGCGACGAAAAAAGCTTATCATTGCCCGCGACCGTTTTGGCGAAAAGCCTCTGTATTACGGCGTGTTTGACGGCAAACTGCTCTACGCCTCGGAACCAAAGGCGATCCTTGCTCACCCGGCGGTGACGCCTGAGCTAGATCTCGCCTCACTACGTCAATATCTATCTTACGATTACGTTCCGGCACCGAATTCGATCTACAAAGGCATCTTAAAACTCCCGGCCGCGCACATGCTGACGGTCGAGAACGGCGAGGTGAAAATTCGGCGGTACTGGAACCAGACATTTGAAAAGCCGGCGGCAAAACCGACGATCAAAACCGCCGCGTCAGACCTAAAAGACCTGCTATCAGACGCGGTGCGAATGCGGCTTGTCGCTGATGTTCCTCTTGGAATTTTGCTGTCGGGCGGGATCGATTCGTCGACTGTTGCGGCGTTTGCTATTCAGCACGCGACCGATCGAGTTAAGACGTTTTCGATCGGGTTTGAGGAAGATTCGTTTGACGAGACCAAGTACGCACGTCAGGTCGCAAAGCATCTAAACACTGAGCACTACGAAGAAAAACTGAGTGCAACAACTGCCGGTGACCTTATCAGCGAGATCGGTACGTGGCTCGACGAGCCGATGTCCGACGGTTCACTGATACCGACGTTTTTGCTTGCTCAGTTTGTTCGCAAACACGTCACG
>JANLTF010000298.1:0-2945 GCA_031362825.1 Acidobacteriota bacterium
ACGGCCGTTGATTATGTGCGAAACCTGTGAAAAGTCGCCGGATGCTTCCTTGGTCGCGACGATATTGTCAAATTTCTCAGCGAGACGCAGGGTGGTCTCTGCCGAAATGTTCGAAGCCGTTCGCGACGGGACGTTGTACAGCATGATCGGGAAGCCTTTCACGCTCTTCGCGATCTCGCTAAAGTGAGCGAACATGCCTTCCTGCGTCGGTTTGTTGTAATACGGAGCGACGATGAGGGCAGCGTCGGCACCCGCTTCTCTCGCACGGCGGGTAAAATCTATGGTGGCGGCAGTGTTGTTGCTGCCGGTTCCGGCTATGACGTGGGCCTTTAGTTTTTTCGCAACTTCCACCGTCATTTTGATGACGTGCAGACGCTCGTCGGCTTCCATCGTGACGTTTTCGCCCGTAGTTCCGCACGGCACGAGTATTTTCACGCCGCCTTTCACCTGCCGCTCGACGAGTTTCTTAAAACATTCGTCGTCGATCGAACCATCCTTTCGAAAAGGCGTCACAAGAGCGGTCGCGGTGCCCTTCATCCAATCAATTTTCATAGTTCCCGCCATAATTTGAGTTAAGTATATTCCCAACCACGCTACGGAACAAATATGGTGGACACCAAACAAAACAGTGCTATACTTCCGTTGTTCTGACCCAAACAAAACCTATGAAAACACTACTTATATCGTGCGTCGCCTTAGTATTACTGCTTGCGACCGACTCGTACGCTCAAAAGGCTTCGACAATGCGCGTCTGCGGCGACCCTTCGGCCGCGTGTACCAAGCGTGCCGTGTTCAAGGACGAAGACCTGCCGTTCGAATTTACCGGAAACAACGTCGTGTCCGAGACCGCTCCGTTCTACGTCGTGATCGTCAAGAGCGTGAAACTCGCCGAAGGAGCCGACTGTGAAAAAACACCGGCGGATTTCGACCGTGAGAGCCTGCAGTGGAACTTTGAGCGTAATAAAGCATTCATCGCCCGCGGCTGCTATTCGATCCAAAACAACTTTTACACCAAACTCGGCACCAACGTCATCGCCCTCGCGATCTACGCAGGCACGACCAAGGCCCAGGCCGACCTGTTTCTGAAAAAAGTAAAGTCCGCCGAGTTCGTCGATGCCAAGGACGCGTACCTCCTGCAGATCACGACGGGATTTAATGGGACATAGCCGGCGGGAACGCGTCGTTTCGGGCCCGGACCGAAACATTTCTGCTGCGGACGAGACCTTTGCCCACTCGGACGAGACCTTTGTCCACTCGGACAAGACCCTTGTCCACTCGGACAAGACCTTTGTCCACCCGGACGGAACCTTCGTCCATTCGGACGAGTCATTCGTCCACCCGGACGAGATCTTCGTCCATTAGGACGGGTCATTCGTCCACCCGGACGAGACCTTCGTCCGCCCCGACGAGACCTTCGTCCATTCGGACGAGTCGTTCGTCTACATGGACGAAAGATTCGTCAAGCCGGACACGACGTTCGGCCACTCAGACGAGGCCTGCGGCAGAACTGAAAATAGGCCGATTAAGTCAGTACCACCTGCGGTGGCGGGTGGTTTATGTTCGGGTCCCACAACGTTGATAGGCGGCTCGTACGGTTCTGATCAACTTGATCTAGCCGCGAGGCCAACCAGTCGCTACCGCAGTTGGTACTGACTTGCTTACCTTGCCGCCGCGAAGAATTTATCCAGTTTTCGCGGGTCCAGATGCCCGTCAGTACGCACTCCGGAGCAAATATCGAGCGCGTAGGGCTGCACCAGGTCGATAGCTTCGCGAACATTGTCGGCGTTGAGCCCGCCCGCGAGGAAAACAGGCTTACCGCACGTCTCCACGATCCGCCGCGACAGCGACCAGTCATGCCGCCGCCCTGTTCCGCCAAGTTCTTTTATTTCTAACGAAGGATTCCCGCTGTCCAGCAGTATCGCGTCCACAAACTCAGCGAGTTCCGCCGCCTCATCGACCGACCGCTCACCCGTAATATGCACGACCTGTACCAGTTTCACATGCGGCAAAGCCTCGCGGATCGTCGCAAATTCGCGGCCGTGCAATTCATCGACGATCTGAATCGTATTTGTCTTTGTTCGATGATGATGCGCAATGATCCCGCTCGCGGTCTGCTCGCTGGTCAACAAAAACGTCGCCACCGGAGGCGGAACCGACGCGGCTATCGTCCGTATCAACTCATCCACGATTGGCCCCGGCCCGGAAGGCATCTTCCCCACCAAACCTATAGCGTCCGCCCCGGCGTTTATTGCCAATGCAGCTTCGCTTTCACTCAAAATACAGCAGATCTTTATTCGCGGACGCATAAATACTTACAGGGATAAAGGGGATGAAAGGGATATTGGGAAGTAAAACAAATATCCTCTTTATCTCCTTTATCCCTGTTACCTAGTCTCTAATATTTCGTCGATGATCTCAGTAAATTCGTAGAAACCGCGCGTCCCCGCGATCCATTCCGCAGCGAGAACTGCTCCGGACGCAAAGCCTTCGCGGGAGCGGGCGGTGTGTTCGAGCAAGATCTGATCCGCCGCACCGTCAAAACCGACGCGGTGCGTTCCGGGAATGTTCCCGGCCCGCGTGGCCGCGACGCTTATGTCTTTATCTATCTGCTTTTCGACAATGCTTTTGATCTTCAAGGCCGTGCCCGAGGGCGAATCGATCTTGCGGGAATGGTGCTGCTCTTCGATAAACGCCTCGTACTCAGGGAATCTAGCGAAAACCTCAGCGGCGTAATCTGCAACTTTGTAGAAGAGGTTCACGCCGATCGAAAAATTGGCGCCAAACACAAGGCTTCCGTTTGCGGAACTCACGACATGCTCGATCTCACCGCGCTGTTCTTGCCAACCCGTCGTACCCAAGACCACCGGAACTTTGGCAATAACGCACGCCTCAACGTTCCGCCTTGCAGCCATCGCAACCGTAAAATCGATGGCCGCGTCGCAGCC
>JANLTF010000319.1:0-1582 GCA_031362825.1 Acidobacteriota bacterium
GTGCGTTCGCAATTGAACATTCGTGCGATCGATGTTGCCGGCGACAGTATCTCGAAAGGCTTTAATGCCGGAAGTGCATTTCCGTGTTCGAATGGCGATCAGGAGAATTACAACTGGCTGTCGAGCGACACACACGGTGCGAATCTCTGTTCCGTTGGCTCGGAAGGGGTATTCAGCTTTCTCGAACGTATTGAATGTACGCTTGGCCTAAACATCGCCGCCCCAAATCCGAATCACGCCGCGTCCGGTGCGAGAATGATCTCGGATTTTGTAAACCAATCAAGCAACATAAAAATTTATCTAAACGGCCAGGCCGGCCCGCGAATGGCCGCCGTATTTATGGGCCACAATGATAGCTGTTCCGGTTCTCTGACAAAGGCAAACGCCTCTTGTTCGAGCAGCGACCTGGATCCGGCAAACTACTGTAAAACAAAGACCGATTCCTTCGAACGCGAGTTCCGCAAAGGTCTTGAATTGTTGATGACGGTGCCGGACACACGCGTTGGCGTCGCGGCTCCGGTGCGGGTTTCCCAACTTTGTAATTTTGGGGCAAAGGCGAACTGTCAGCTTGCCGGAACATGTCAGTTTCTGTGGGGCGTGGTCAATATTTGCGGTTCGCTGACTTCGGATTGCTCGGCGACGAGGATCGTCGATACCTACACAACGATGAAGGCCTACCGCGATATTTTGAAGGGCGTGACGGCGGAATATGCCTTGATCCCTGACGGCGGCAATTCGCGGGTCGTTTTTATCGGTGGCGAGGTGGTGGGCGGAGCGGTCAAGGCCGCTGGAACGAACTTCGTTTACAGCGACGGCCCGTGGATGTACAAATTCAATGCCGACCAACTCTCATGCTGCGACTGCTTTCATCCTTCGGCTACGGGGCAGAACAAACTTGCCCAGTTTATGAAAGAAGGCCTCAGATGTAGCAGCTTTCAGCCTTGCTGCAAGGAAACGGGCGATCCACTAGTGGATGGCAAATGCGCAAAGACCGAGATCAAACGTGTCTTCTACAACGGCCTCTATTAACAATTAGAGATTTGATTCGACCTGTAAGCTCTGATATTTTTACGTCGTAGCTTACACCGCCTATGAACTCAGTTCACACCATTATCGAAGGCCTTCGGGAAATTCCGGACAGCGAATTCGTCTGCCAGAATGTGTACGATTTCCTCGGTGCAAATCCTGTAGATGTCGATTCGATCACAAAGTACTTTCATTGGAGTCTGAATTTTTACACTCGCAACCTCATATATAAGGACGAGCGGTTCGAAATGATGGCGATCTGCTGGGAAAAAGGCCAGGAGTCGCGGATCCATAATCATTGGGATCAGCGTTGTTGGATGACGGTGCCGGTCGGGCGATTGAAAGGGCAGAATTTTGCCGTTGCTGAGATCGACGAATCGCGTGGCTACTGCAAACTCGTCGAGACCGATTCATTCGAGCTATCAGATTGTCTGGCGGCAAAGGTCGAGCTCGAAGAGCCGGTGCATCAGGTCCTCAATCTGCCCGAATTTAACGAGCGTGCCATAAGTATCCACATCTACTCAAAACCCTACGACCGCTGCCTGTCGTACTGCCG
>JANLTF010000334.1:0-11152 GCA_031362825.1 Acidobacteriota bacterium
GGATGATGGTGTACGCGAGTTTGGCGTTGGGCAGGTCGATATCGAGTTCTTCCATAGTATAGGCAGATTTTATCACACGGAGGATTTGAACACCTCGGGGTGGCATATTTGGTATAATTGGAATGTTCCCGGAGGATCGAACCTTATCAACATCGTTCACGGATTTACACGCGGTCTAAAACATAATCAGCTAAGGCGGATCGAGAAATTGGGTACTCGTCGGGTTTCCGCTGATACCATCATCTCGCCAGAATTGGCCCGTCAGATGACCGAGCTTTCGCACGAGACCGGCCGTCAGATCGGCGTGCTAATCAA
The DNA here is from genome assembly GCA_031362825.1 of Acidobacteriota bacterium. GTDB lineage: Bacteria > Acidobacteriota > Blastocatellia > Pyrinomonadales > Pyrinomonadaceae > OLB17. The sequence goes on from JANLTF010000334.1 coordinate 316, forward strand.
CCGCAAAGGCCAGATCGAATACGTCATGGTTGGCACTGCAAAGGGGATCGAACTGCCCGATTTTGGACGTGCCCGTGTGTCTGAAGACCGCTTTCGCGGACTGCGGTGCGTTCACACACACCTTGCCGGTGAAAAGCTCACGCAGGATGATCTCACCGATTTAGCTTTACTGAGGCTCGACCTGATGTCGATCATTCAGGTTGACCGCAAAGACGGCCTGCCTGGGATGGTCTACTCGGCCCATCTCGTCCCGACCGCCGCCGAGAGCCTCGAGGCCGAAGCTCAGTCGCTGCCGTACGAATTCCTCGAACCAAATATCCCGTCGCAGATCGATACCGATTTTACGTCTTTGATCAATTCGCTCGAAGACGAAATGGCTCGCATCCGTCTGACGGCCCGCAACCGCCAAACCGGCCGCGACCGTGCGATCTTGGTCGGCGTGACCACCGGAGACACGGATGTTGCAGCGGAGTCGCTAGCAGAATTACGTGAGTTATCGGAATCGGCCGATGTCGTCATTCTCGACACCATTATCCAACGCCGTCCGCAGATCGATCCGAAAACCGTGCTCGGAAAGGGCAAACTCGACGAACTGCTGATCCGCTCGATGCGTCTTGGAGCGGACATACTGGTTTTTGATACGGAATTGAGTCCGGCACAAGTCAGATCGCTTAGCGATGCGACAGAATTAAAGGTCATCGACCGTCCGCAGCTCATCCTTGACATATTTGCCCAACGAGCCCAGAGTCGCGAAGGTAAACTCCAAGTGGAACTTGCTCAGCTCAAATATTTATTGCCGAGACTCGTGATCGGTCAGAATTCGGCGTTTTCGCGGCTCGCGGGCGGCATCGGCGGACGCGGGCCTGGCGAGACGAAACTGGAGACCGACCGTCGCCGCGTTCGCGACCGGATTGCGAATCTTGAGAAACAGGTCGACAATCTCGGCCACCAGCGTCAGGAACGACGAAAGAAACGCGTCCAAAAACATCTTCCGATCATCTCGCTCGTCGGTTATACGAACGCAGGAAAATCGACGCTGCTCAATTCGCTGACACAAAGCGAGGTGTATGCCGAGAAAAAAATGTTCGCGACGCTCGATCCGACATCGCGGCGTTTGCGGCTGCCGTACGATCAGGAAGTGATCATAAACGACACCGTCGGATTTATCCGCGATCTGCCCGAGGCGTTGGTTTCGGCCTTTCGTGCAACCCTTGAGGAGATCGCCGACAGCGACCTTTTGGTACATGTGGTGGACGCTTCGCACCCGCGAGTTACTCAGCAGATAGCATCGGTCGTGAAGATCATCGGCGACCTGCAATTTAACGAAATACCGCAATTGATCGTACTAAACAAAACGGATCTTCTAAAACGGGCTGAGATCGCCAGCCTGACGAGGCAGATCACGCTTGACACCGATGCACGATGCGTGTCAATTTCAGCTATCCGCCGCGAATCGCTGCGGCCAATGATAGAGGCGATTGGCGAATTGATCGTGGTTCCCGATCCAAATTTCCAGGGTCTGAGCGAGGAAACATTGGCAGAGGCTGCGGGATAGGAGTTCTAACCGCGAAATACACTAAACACTCGAAATAATTTTTAGTATTTTTCGCATATTTCGCGGTTTAAAAGATTTAATGAGTAAACGGATCAAGGATTTGAAATCGCCCGCGACGCGTTGGTGGGAAAAGGTATTTGCGGTGGCCGCAAGGCCTTTTTCAGCGCTTTCGGAAGAACATAAATTCTGGCTCGGCTTTGCGATCCTTTGCCTGCTGACGACGCTGCTGATACAGAATCCGTTATTGCGGGCGTCGGGCGAAACGGTCTATCAGGAAGGCGATATAGCCCGCGAGAGCATCACCTCGCCGGCAGATATCTACTTTGTAAATCCCGAGGAAGCCGAACGCAAAAAGGCCGAGGCCAAAGCTTCGGTCAAGCCAATCTTCCGGTATGAATCGAACAAGGCTGAGCAATCCGTTCGAAGTTTTGTTTCAGCGTGGGAAAAGCTCCAGCGTCACGGCGGCGACACGACAGACACCAAACAGTCGAATACAGATTCCAAAAACGAAACGCACTGGACCGGTGCCGGTGGAGCTGAGATCGGCAAAGTTCTCGCTTCAAGGACATTTAGCCGGAACGAACTCGACGCCGTCCAGAGCGCCTTGCGCGAAAGCAGCGAAGGCTACATTTACGACGATTCGGAGAAGCAGTATTTCCAGAATGATGTGGTTGTTTTCGACCGGGCAAAACCGGCTCAACAAACAACCGTGTCGATGCCTGAGAGCAACTGGACGATGCTTTCGACGGCACGAGAAAAGCTAAAAACGAGGTTTGCGGCCGTGAAAAGCCTATCTACAAAAGAAGCCGATGCATTTTATACCGCGACCGAGATTTTGCTCGAGCCAAGTATTTCCTACGACAGCGTCGCTACCGAAGCCGCCCGGCAGACCGCGATCGACAACGCACAATTGCCGAATGTCGCCCTCAAACGCGGCGAAAAGATCGTCAACGACGGCGAAAAGATCACTGAGCCGATGCTGTCTAAGATCGCAGCAGTCCGCAACTATAGCACATCAACGCGACAATTGAATCGATTCTTCGGCCTGCTCATTTTGATCTCAGCACTCTTTTGGGTCTCGTGGAAATTTATTCAGCATCGCGGAATTGTTCCGCGTCTCGCTTTGTCACCGCGAAAAACGTTTGCGCTGCTCGGCTTTGTCGTTCTCGTCCAGACCGGTGTTGTCGCGGCGTTGTTCAGGCTGGCCGAATTTACGGCCTTGCAAAATGACAAAGCACCGCTCAACGATCCGATGATCTGGGGCTTTGCGATACCGTTTGCGACGGGAAGTTTGCTGATGACACTCCTCGCGGATCGCCCGACGGCGTTGTTCACGGGCCTTTTGAACGCGTTGATCGCAGGTTTTCTGGCTCCCCGCGGGCTTGAGTTTGCGGTGTTCGCATCGATCGCGTCATCGATCGCGGTCTATGGAATCGGACGCTACCGCAATCGTCAAACAGTTACGATCGCCGGTGCGTTGGTCGGAGTCGGTGGTGCGGGACTGGCGCTTGCTGTGCTCTCGTTCACGCAGCAGCCGATCATTCTAAATACCGTTTTGCTCTCGATCGCATGCGGACTCGCAAGCGGCATCATTACGGCGGCTGTCACATCTGTACTACTGCCGATCTGTGAATCGCTTTTCGGAATTCTTACCGATGTTAAGCTCCTCGAATTATCAAACGCCGATCTGCCTGTCCTCGGCCAACTCGCGATGCGTGCTCCGGGAACGAATCAGCATTCGCACGCCGTCGGCCAACTCGCCGAAGAAGCATGCCGCGTAGTCGGCGGTAACGGACTGCTCGCCCGCATCGGCGCGCTCTACCACGACATTGGCAAAACAGCGGCTCCAGAGCATTTTGTTGAAAATCAGTTGGCAAAAAATCCGCACGATAAGTTAAAGCCGACGCAGAGTGCCAAGATCATCATCAGCCACGTCACATACGGAACCAAGCTCGCAAAAGAAATGGGTTTGCCGCAGAGGATAATCGATTTCATCCCTCAGCACCACGGGACGCGAACACTTCACTATTTCCTGTCGAAAGCTAAGGCCGAAGCTCGTGACGAATCAGAGATATCGGAAAACGACTTTCGTTATCCGGGCCCCAAACCTCAATTTAAGGAAGCTGCGATCATGATGATCGCCGATTCGTGCGAGGCCGCCGCTCGTTCGCTGGCTGAGCCAAATCCTGAGAACATCCGCTTTATCGTAACCAAGATCATCGATGCCATCCTCGCCGATGATCAACTTGGTGAATGCGACCTGACGCTTCGTGAACTAACTCAGATTCGCGAATCAATGATCAAATCGCTCGTCGCGATCTATCATTCGCGTGTCGATTATCCAGGTTATGTGCCGCCAAATTCAGAACAGTTTAAGTTCGTTGCGGGCGTAGGTGATAACGACGAACGCGGTGCCAAGTACGCAGATCCGGCCGACATCCCGATCAGCCTTGGCGGCGAGATCGAAGACGAAGCCATCGACCGGACGCACGAGCCCGCAAAAGCCGAAGCAAAGGCTAAGTGACAGAAATTCTATGTTGAAACGCTACACATTTTGGCTTTCGGCGGCGGTGCTTTTTCAGTTCATCACGGGGATCTTGCATTCATTGAGCTTGTTTGTTTCGGCCACACCCGCAAATGAGACCGAACGCCAAATGGCCGATCTTATTTCGACGTACAAGCTGGATATGGGGGTAGGGTTTCATCCAACATTCGGGAACCTGTTTGCCGCCCTTAGCTCGTGCTTTACATTCTTGTGTCTGTTTGCCGGACTTATCAACGGCTACTTGCTCTTAAAACATGCCGAGCCAAATTTGATGAAGGGAATTCTGGCGATCAATGTCGCGGTGTTCGGCGAGGTCTTTCTTGTGATGGCGGTTTTCACCTTTCTGCCGCCGATCGTATGTACGGGCGTCATCTTCATCAATCTACTGGCAGCCTATCTGGTGGTACCAAAGATCGAATCGACGATCTAAGAAATTCTAACCGCGAAATATGCAAAAGTACGCGAAAAGGTAGGAATCACTTCCTTATTTTGCGTCTTTCGCGTGTTTCGCGGTTACATCTCTTAAAATTGTCCCCGCAACTTGTCGTATGTAGATTGCAGCGTTTCCGGGATCGTGCGGGTTTGGCCGATGGCCGTCATAAAGTTCGCGTCGCCAACCCAGCGGGGCAAAACGTGCATGTGATAGTGATCGGCAACGCCCGCACCGGCGGCCCGGCCGAGGTTCATGCCTAGGTTGATGCCGTCCGAGCGGTAAACGTCGCTGATAGCAGCGGTGGCACGTTTTACAAGGTCCATCATCTCGTCGGTCGTTGATTTTCCCGAATCCGCCGGCGAAGCCGCGTGTTCGTAGGGAAGCACCATCAAATGGCCTGATGTGTAAGGATAGATATTGAGGATCACAAAATTAAACTCGGCCCGATGAAGAATAAAATTTTCCTCATCACTGGCCGAGTTGTTCAAAATGTCACAGAAAACGCATCCGCTCTTTTCGGCGTCTTTGCTCGCTGTTATGTAGTCATACCGCCACGGACTCCAAAGTACATCCACGTTTTCACCTAGATATTATTGATCATTTCCTTAAGCTCTTTGCCAGGCTTAAAATACGCGACGCGTTTTGCAGGAATATCGACCGCCTCGCCCGTTTTTGGATTACGGCCTTTACGCGAATTGCGTTCACGAACCCTAAAGCTGCCAAATCCGCGAAGCTCTATCTTTTCGCCTTTATTCAACGATCCCGTGATGCTGTCGAAAATTATCTCGACTAGCTGTTCGGCATCCTTTTTCGTCATGTCAGCTTCTTTAGCAACCTTTTCGACCAGATCAGCTTTTGTCATTTCTCAATTCTTCTCCAACGACGATTCGCCCCATTCCCCTTGTTCTCAGCATAAACTTAAGCTGACTGTTTTTCAGTGCCCTCTTCCGTGGTCTCTTCGGTCGATGCATCACCGGTTGCCGTGTCATCAGCCGCAACTTCTTCGGCGACAACGGCCTCGGGTTCCTCAGCGACCTCTTCAACGGGAGTTTCTTCAGCGACTGCCGTTTCTGTTTCGGACGCCGTTTCCTCAGCCGGAGCTTCTTCAGCAACGGCGGCTTCAGTCTCAGCGACAGTTTCCTCAACGGGAGCCTCTTCTGCTTCTGCGGCAGCTGTTTCCGTAGCCTCGTCTGTAGGCGTTGCCTCAACCGTCTCAGCAGATGGAGTTTCTTCCGTCTCAGTCTCAGAAGCAGCAACTTCAGCGTTCTCATCTGCCTCAGCTGCCGGTTCCTCTGCAGGAGCGTTGGCTGCCTCCTCTGCGGCGGCAGCTTCCTTAGCGGCAAATTCCTCAGCCTTGATCTTCTTCGCTTCGGCCTTGACACGCTTTTTCTCTTCCGGATCGATCTCCGCCGGAGCTTCTTCAGGGGCACCGCCAAAGTTCAATTTGGCAAGTTCGCCCAGGCTGGCCATGCCGCCTTTAGCTTCGGATGAGTAGATACGCGAATCGACGATCGGCTCGTCTTCCTTGCCAACTGCACGATGCGAAAGGCCTATCTTCTGATCTGCCTGATCGATACGGAGGATACGGAAATCCATTTCCTGGCCCATTTCAGCAACTGATTCGGGGCGATCGACACGATCGTCCGAGAGTTCCGAGATGTGACAGAGACCTTCGAGGCCTTCACCGAGTTCCACAAAGACGCCGAAATTGGTAAATCGAGTGACCTTACCGCGAACGGTATCGCCGGCACGGTGGGTCGCGACAAAACCTTCCCACGCACTAGGCGTGAGATCTTTCATCGAGAGCGAAAGCCGCTGGCCTTGCTTGTCGATGCTGGTGACGATGGCGTCAACTTCCTGATCTTTCTTGAGCACATCTTTCGGATGCTTGATCTTCTTCGCCCAGGTAATATCGGAGACATGGACGAGTCCGTCAATGCCTTCTTCAAGCTCGACAAACGCACCAAAGTCCGTGATATTGCGGACGCGGCCGTGAATTTTTGTTCCGACCGGATAGCGAACATCGACATTTGCCCACGGATTTTCAACGAACTGTTTCATTCCAAGGCTGATGCGCTTTTCTACAGTATCGACGCCGAGAACCTGAACCTCGACCTCATCGCCGCGGTTAAACAGGCGTTTCGGGCTCTGCGAACGGCGTGACCACGAAATTTCCGAAACGTGAACGAGTCCTTCGACTCCCGCTTCGAGTTCAACAAAAACGCCATACTCAGTGACCGACGAAACCTTGCCCTTGAGCTTTGTGTTTACCGGATATACTTCGATAACGGTTGACCAAGGATCGGGCTGGAGCTGTTTGTAGCCGAGCGAGATCTTGTCCCGTTCGCGGTCCAGTTTCAGAACTTTGACCTGAATGTGGTCGTTGACCTTGAACATATCGCCCGGATGGTGGAGCCGTCCCCATGACATATCCGTAACATGCAGCAGGCCATCGATGCCGCCGATATCGACAAATGCACCGTATTCGGTGAGATTCTTGATCGTGCCTTCGATAACGTAGCCAACGTCGATCTTCGACATCGTCTCAGCTTTTTGAGCGTTAACGACTTCGTCGGTCAATACTTTACGTGAAAGAACGATGTTGTTGCGGCGGCGGCTGAATTTGATGATCTTCGCTTCGATCTCCTGGCCTTTGTACTGATCAAGGCTGTAGATCGGACGCGAATCGATCTGCGATCCCGGGAGGAAGGCTTCGACACCATTGATGTCGATTCGTAAGCCGCCCTTTGTTTTATCAACAACGGTACCCGTGACGGTGGTTTCTTCGTTGAACGCTTTCTCGATATCGTCCCAGGCCTTGCGGCCGAGAGCATCGATACGCGAGAGAACCGGAGGCCCGTCGCCTGAGTGCATACTCTTGAGCACTACCTCGACGTCGTCGCCGACAGCAACGGTAAGCTGGCCATCTTCGCCGGTGAAATCCTCGATCGGAGCGATGCCTTCGCTTTTGTAGCCGAAATCGATCAGAATGCCGCGATCTGACAATCCGACGACCTTGCCTTCGACAAGTTCGCCCGGATGAAAGACCGTCTGCTCCTGCTCAAATTGCTCGAGAATGGCACCGAAATCGATGTCGCCCGAAGCCTGAGCGTCGTCAAGCGCAGCGGCGGGAGCCGCCGTTTCAGGCTCAGGCACTGCCGGGGTTTCCGCGACCGCTTCTGCCTGAGCAGGTGCTGCCTCTTCCACTTCGGCGGCCGGGACCGTCGTTTCAACTTCCGGTGCTACCGGAGTTTCCGCGACCGTTTCCGCCTGAGCAGCTACTGTCTCGTCCAATGCAGCAGCCGGAGCCGCCTGCGTTTCAGCCAATGTTTCCGTCGTTTCCGCCGTATTCACAGTCGTAGTATCAGCGACGGCCAATTCTTCGACTTCCTGTGTTCCCTCGTTTGTCATGTACCGGTAATTAAACTTCCCTTATTTATTAGATCGCTGGTAAACTAATGTCCCTCAGCTATTTACAACGTCGTCTGGAGGTGTCCAACACCTGAACGAAACAAAACCTCATTACTCACCATTATGTCTGCATTTGCTTAAAGGAAAATGCAACGGCGGGCAATGAAAATTGCGTGGGTCTCGTGGTCCTTCCGCTCGACTGTGTAAACCTAAAAGTTACACGTAAAACGAGCTTCGTGTCAAGACTTATTCTCCGAAAAACGTTGAGAAATATATATTTAACGTGTTCTGGGGCCTCGCCTAATTGCGGATGATGAGATCGCTGACTTGGCCGACGCCGCCGGAGCGTTCCATTTCCTCGCGGGCGATGGTCGTCGTATTGTGGATGCCAGCGAGACGCAGGCGGAATTCATCCGGATTTGTCGATCCGCGAAGTGCCTCGTCGAGAGTGATCAGGCCCGACTGGTATAGATAGAAGAGCGACTGGTCAAAGGTCTGCATTCCGTATTGCGAAGTGCCGGCCGCGATCGCATCACGGATGGCAGGTGTTTTGTCTTCGTGCAGAATGTAATCGCGAATCAGCGGGGTTGACATCAATACTTCGACCGCCGGAATACGGCTGTTGCCTTTGGCTGATTTCATCAAACGCTGCGAAACAACAGCCTTTAGCAAACCGGCGAGCTGGATTCGCACCGAACGCTGTTGATAGGGCGGAAATGCTGAAATGATACGAGTTAACGTCTCAGACGCGTCAGTCGTGTGAAGCGTCGAAAGCACCAGATGTCCGGTTTCCGCCGCGACAAGCGCGGTCTCGATCGTCTCGAGATCGCGCATTTCGCCGACGAGGATAACGTCCGGATCCTGACGCAAACTTCCGCGTAGAGCCTCGGCAAAATTGCGAGTATCGACATCGACCTCACGCTGTGTGACAAACGATTCTTTGTCCTTGTGCAGGTATTCGATCGGGTCTTCGATGGTTACAATGTGGCAATTTCGATTCTGATTTATGTGATCGACGATCGCTGAAAGCGTCGTCGATTTGCCCGAACCGGTCGTTCCGGTGACAAGGATCAAGCCGCGAGATTCTTCGGCAATATTATTTAGGATCGGCGGCAAGCCGAGTTCGGCAAACGAACGGATCGTGTCAGAAATGACGCGTGCGACAATGCCGATCGAGTTTCGCTGCTGAAAAATATTGACGCGAAAGCGTCCGAGCCCGGACACGCCGTAGCCGATATCGACCTCGAAAACCTCTTTGAAATGCTGCTTCTGACGATTCGACATCATCGAGAACGCCATCTCAAGCGTCTCGTCCTGCGTCATTTTCGCAACACCCGAAAGCGGCTTCAACTCGCCCGTCACACGAATAACGGGAAAAGAACCCGCACGCAAGTGCAAGTCAGAGGCACCAAAGCTCATCGCCATTCGCAGCAGATCATCAATTCGGGTCGGCATATATAGAAAACAAAGGGAGAATCGGCAACTATGAAGGTCACGAACGTGAACACTACGGCTCGCCGCTAACGCGAAACGGTCTATTAAGAGTCTAACGTTTCCTTTCACTTGAGGTCAATGGATATTTTTGCCCGATCTTGCCCGCGTCGGCGTCCGGCAACTGCGAGAATTACTCGCCTTGACCGCCTTGCCTGTGCTATCTTTTACGCATCCCAAATGACGCTTTTGATTAAAGAAGTAAGTCTTATGAAAAAAATAGAAACGGCCGCAATTGCTCTTTGCGGGATGGTTATTGCCTCTGTGTTGTGTCTCGGTTTGGTGCCGACTGCGGTGCAGGGAACCGTTTTACCTCCAGTTAATATCAGCAAACTGGCTGGTCACCAGAGCGAAACGACGATCGCCATTGACCCGACCAATACAAACCGTATGTTCGCCGCGTCAAATACTAGTACTGGTAACGGGATGTTTGCCGCTTATAGTACGGACGGCGGCGTGACGTGGGCCTACACCGATCCGGTTGACAAAATTATCGGTGACGGTGCCGGCACCGCCGACAACGTTCCGCTCGCGTGCTGTGACCCGATAGCAACGTTTGACCGATTCGGCAATCTTTATCTTGCGTATCTATCCAGCAGTATTTCCGTCCGGGTCGTCGTTAGCACAAACGGCGGCCAGAGTTTCACGGGTACAAATTTCGCCGGAATCGATTACGCAAACATAGACGTTAAGGGGAATCCAAAGTTCTCTGTCAGCGAAAAAGAGAAAAAAGGCGGCGACGACGACCCTGACGATGTTCTAGACCAAGTAGGCGACCAACCGACGATCGTCACCGGTCCATCGTTCTTTGCGGGTGAGGCGAGCGTTTGGGTCTCGTGGAATGGTGACGGTGTGATCAGGGCTGTGGGGACGCGGGCTTCCGGTTTGGGGGCGATCACTCCTTTCATCAATACTTTTATCGCAACGCCGGTCGCGGGCAATTTCGGCGACATCGAGATCGGCCCCATCGGACAGGTGCTCGTCACTGCGCAGTCGCCGTCGAGTGGCGAAGGGCCGTCAAACATCAACGTAAGCCTCGACCCCGACGGCCTCGGCCCGCTGAACTTTACTCAGCTCCCTTCTATTCCACTTGGTCATAAGCCGTTTTACCTGACGAATACCGAGAACTTCGGAGCGTCGGTTCTGGTAACAGCTACAAATGTTGGCGGATTTGATTTTATTCCCGCCCAGCCGACCCGTTCGATCGACGCCGAAGCCGATCTCGCCTGGGATCGGACGGGCGGCCTCTACAACGGGCGCGTCTATCTTGCTTATACCGAGGAGACGGCCCCCGAGAACAATGACATGGACATTTTGGTCCGTTTCTCAAACAGCAACGGAGCAACCTGGTCTGCACCTGTTCGTGTCAATAACGACGCGACGGCCCGCAGCCAAACCGGCG
>JANLTF010000349.1:0-1646 GCA_031362825.1 Acidobacteriota bacterium
CCGCGGTTTGCGGTGAAGCAGCGCCAGCCTTCGCGTTTGGCGATCGCCTTGATCGATTCTTCATCGAGCGGCGAATTTATGTTGAGGTGGACCGAGCCAAATAGCGACGGGTCGTTCCCTGGCATAAAGGTGCCCTCAAAATCGTCCGTTTTCGTCTCTTTGTTGAATGTTGCTTCGTCTGGCAGGCCCGTTCCGGGAACCAGATTTACGTCGATCGGAACGAGTTCGACAAGCGTCCCTTTGCCATCATCAGCGAATGCGACATAGCCGCCGGGGCTCGGCGGAAATGGAAAAGCGTAGCCGCCCCAAAGCTCGGCCAGAATATTGGCGACGTGTTCCGGGTTTTTAACCCCGAAAGAGATATGGTTGATCATTGCAGTTTCTCCTATAAAACAGTATGAATATCGGACTTTGATGTCCGTCATCAGGTAAGGCGAAACTGTTTGGAAAAAAGTATCAGGGACAGTGGCAGCGGCAGAAGCAGTAGCAGCGGCAGAAGCAGAGAGAAGTAGCAGACTCTATCGTTCCGGTTTTTGGGGAAGAAAGCGTTCTGGGTGCGACATCATGCCGCCAAGCATTCGGCCAACTTCGTCGTAACGAAGTAATAGTTCGGAGCATTTCGTCGCGGAAATGTAATCGCAATCCCGCGAAACTTCCAACCAGACCTGTGTCTCTGAAGACTCGCCATCTGCATCGCTCAACTTACTCACGAAGTGTTTGGGGTAAAGACGCTTTCTGTATGCTTCTGCAATATTCGCCGGAACACTTCTCGACGATCTTCGAATCTGATCTGTCAATGAGTATATTTCTTATTTCGGAAAAGCCTTGGAAATGTGAAAGATCTCCATCGCAAGTTCGTAAGCCAATTGAAAAACTTTTAATCCTTTGTGTCCTAACATTCTCTTGCAAGTTCTGATTTTTCTTAACTGCTACTGCCCCTGCTACTGCCCCTTCGACAACTGGCCGTACAGCCACGCTTTGGTCATTTTCCAGTGGCGTTTGATGGTGATGGATGAGACGCCGAGGACTTCGGCGGTTTCGTCGGTGGTCAGGCCGCCGAAGTAGCGGAGTTCGACGATCTTAGCTTTTGTCGGGTCCATTTTGGCGAGTTCGGTGAGGGCGTCGTCGAGGGCGATGAGGTCGGCGGACTGCTCGTCGGAGGCGTCGATCTCTTCGTTAAGGGTCATTATCTGAAATTCGCCGCCGCGTTTTTCGGCGTTGTGTTTGCGGGCATGATCGACGAGGATACGGCGCATTTGGTTAGCGGCGACGCCGACGAAATGAGCTTTATTCTGCCACGAGACCTGCGTGATATCGACCATTTTCATGTAGGCTTCGTTGACGAGAGCGGTCGGCTGGAGCGTATGGTCGGAGCGTTCGCGGCGGAGATAGCTCGCGGCAATACGCTTTAATTCGTCGTAGATAATCGGCAACAGTTCGTCCACGACATCGTGTTTGCCGTCCGACAATTTGATGAGAAGATCTGTAACACCGTGTGTGCTCATTGGGTTAGCAACATTCTAACTTGATTATGAGTGCAAAAACAATTTGCTATTAACCTGCGATACGTGCATCATAGTAACTGTTAATCCTACTCTCGCGTACGAAAACGGTACGCGCTTCGTCTTTAACGATTTCTGGATAAG
>JANLTF010000547.1:0-2888 GCA_031362825.1 Acidobacteriota bacterium
CAATAGAAAATCGTGCCGGTCTGCTGCTGCTCGACGATCCGTTTTGCGGTATCGACGCCGTCGTTCGAGATCAGTTGGTAAGCGAACTAGCTGAAAAAGCGAAGCAAAATGCCTCGACCGTCGTTTTCGCGTCAAACGATTACGAACAGATCGCCTCGATTTGTCATCGCGTCGCGGTTTTGGTCAAGGGAGAGATTGCTCAAGTTGGTTTTCCGCAGGAAATCTATGAAAATCCGGCTACATCCGCCGTCGCCGCCATCGTCGGCCGCAACAACCTCTTCGCCGCCCGCCGCCTGACCTCGACAAACGCCGATCTGCCCGAGTTCAAAACCATCGATGGCAGCCACCGGATCGTCGCTCAACCAACGGAAAAGTCCGCCCTCGGTGCGATAAACCAAAACGTCACCCTCGCCATCCGCCCCGAACAGGTATCGATCTCATTCGGGGCCTCGTTCCCCGAAGACAACATCTTAAAAGCCGTCGTCACGGCCATCCGATTCCTCGGCCCGACAACCATCGTGGAACTCAATGCCGAAGGCCTCCGCCTCGAATCCCGCGTCTTTCGCATAGTCGGCCTTAGAGTCGGCGAAGAATGCATGATCGCCATGCCCCCGCACAGGATTCAGGTACTGAAAAACTAAATAGAAGAAGAGGACGGAAGCCCGACCGGTAGGGCGGGTGTACTGCGGCGTTGCCATCGAGCAGAACAGTGGGCGACGACGGCGGCGGTTGTCCCGGCGGCGGAGGTGGCGATAGCGGCGGGCGGCGGCGGAAATTCGGGCACTATTCCGTTTGCCGACCTCAGATCGCGTTGGGTGACCCAATTTCTTCGGCGGCACCAAGGCCGTTTTCGGCGTTACCAAAGCCCATTTTGGCGGTTACCAAGCCTCACAAAACGGTTACCAAGCCCCGAAAAAGCGTCACCAAAGCTCCATTTTTACTCGTTTGCGTCAAAAATGTGGAGAAAATTGTGGTACGTACCACAATTCACACCAAACATATAAAAAAACACGATTGGTCATTTTCCAGCATGAAAAATCCCGGACACTGCGGCCCGGGATTTTCGATCGTGCTAGTAGTCTTAGACCTTACTGCAAATTCAGATCGAGGATAATATTCACCCGCCGGTTCTTCGCTTTAATCGCAGCGGTCGTTCCCTGCACCGCCGGAAGCGTTCCGCCGTAGCCTTTTGCCGTGATACGATTCTCCGCGATGCCGAGCGAGGCAAATTTATCGAATATCCGCCTGGCTCGGGTGTCGGTCAGCGTCTGGAGCGTTTCTGTCGGGCCGGTGTTGTCGATGTGCGACTCGACAGCGATCAGGTAGTCGGGATTGTTGAGAAGCAACTCCGCGAGCGAGGTCAGCTTGCCGTCGGACTGCATTGCAAAGGTACCGGACCGCGGCCCTTGCCAGAGCGTTTCCGGCAGCACGAGTACGATCGACTTATCGACACGCGATACGACGCCAAAACGTTTTAGGGCAGTTAAGAGTTCCGCTTCGGCGGCCTTGATCTTGGCGGCTCGTGCTTCTTTGTCGCGGGTTTCCTGAACCTGCAATTTTTCGTTCTCGGCGGCCTGAAGCTTGGCCTTTGTGTTCTCCGCGTCGAGTTTGATGCGGCCTAGTTCTTCGCGAAGACGCCCGTTCTCGTCCTTCAGATCACGAATTTGATTGAGATAATTCGCGTTATCGCGTTCCGCCAGTTCGCGGTTGCGCGTCTCGCGTGCGAGTTCGCTTTTGAGATCGTCAATTCGGTTTTGAGCATCGGTCACACGCGACTCGGCCTGCCGGGCCTCGGCATCGGCACGTGTCTTTTCGTTTCGTTTTTCACGTGCTTCTTTGCGAACGGCCGCCGTGTTCTCCGCCTTAACGGCCGAACTTATCGACTGTCGAGCCGTGATATCGACCGAATCTTCCTGGCGCCCGGCCTTCCAAGCGTTCTCAGCGTTCTGAAGCAGAGTTTCGGCTTCGCTAAGTTCCGACGTTGCATCACGCTCGGCCCCGGCGTAGCGTGCCAGAGCAACGGCCTGTTTGGCCTGCAATATCGTCGAAGGCGTACGAGAATAGTCGAGTTCTGCAATCTCAGGCGTTCGGGAATCGCGAAAATAGTCGCTCGAGTTGCCAAAATATTGCACAGCCGAAGTCGTCGCCACGGCCTTGCCGGTCGTCGTGTATGGATTGAGATTCTCAAGCATTATCGCCTGGCTCGGCCTTCGTACCAAAAAATGCGGTTCGGCCGTAATTATCAGCGCAAACGTCTGCAAAGGCGTCGTCACGCTGATCTTTGAATCAAACTCAAAGAATCCACGGCGTTTGATCTCGCCCAAATTATCGACCTGCCCGTCAGGTGATATCGCCCATAGAACATATGTCGCATAGCCTGCACCGAGCTCGAACGGACGAGGCATTTTCGACACCGAAACCTCGACCTCGGTGCCGTTGCGGCTGGTGCGTTTGATCTTCGCATCACCCTTCATCCTTGGAAACCTCGTAGTGCCGCGAAATTGCAGCAATACAGGCTCGTCAAGCGGATATGTCACGGCCGTGGTCCGTCGCGCAACATCAACCTGTCCAAAGGCCGCAACGGACAAGCAAACAGCGAACAGGAATGATACGAATAGTGTTTGGGCGATTGTTCTCTTCATATTTTCTCCGAAAAAGCGCAACTCTGTAAAAAAGATGCCATAATTTCTTGTCGAGTTGCAAACTTAGCGGTTTTTGGACAGATCGCCCCCAACTAAAGTATATTCAACTCTTTACGCCCTTCGCGATGGAAGATCTGAAACGACTTTTGAACTACGTCCGGCCATATTGGCTGATGTTTACGCTCGCCTTGGTCGCGATGTTTCTGGTCGCTGTCTTTGAAACGGCAACCGGAGCCCTGCTCGTTC
>JANLTF010000556.1:0-6995 GCA_031362825.1 Acidobacteriota bacterium
AGCCCGCCGAACCAATAGGTTCTGGCGGGCTTTTTCTGTCAGAACCACCTGCGTAAGCGGGTGGTTGATCTCAAGCTAGCGCGAGTTTTTGAAATGACGGATTTAGTTTTACATCCCAAAACTTGCTTAATACCGGGCCTAAGCCACCCGCTACCGCAGGTGGTCCTGACTTAACGTACAAAAGCATTCGGAACACTCAAATCCCCGGATGCACCGAACGCCTGAATAAGTGGTGACGCCGGAAGCGAAGTTCGATCGACGTACCAAGTTGATGTTGACGGACGGAAAATAGCAGCATCAAATCGACCGTCGCCGTCATAGTCGCCGGGCGAAGCAATATCCGTCGAAGTTCCCCATGGGAATGCATAGAACGACAGATTCTCGCTGCGGAGGATAAACCATTCACCCGTTGACGGTCTCCAGATGGCGACGTCGGCTCGTCCGTCACCCGTATAATCTCCGGGAACATTGCGGTCGGCGGAATTGCCGAAAATGTAGGCTACAACGCTGGAATTTGAGCTGCGTTGTATCCACCATTGGCCGGAGGCCGGCCGGAAAATGGCGAGATCCGAACGCCCGTCACCGTCATAGTCTGCATTTACAGGACGATCGCCGGCAGCTCCGAACGTCTGGATCGTGCTTCCACCATCGGTCGAGCGCCTGATATACCAGGTAACAGTACTTGGCCTGAATACGGCGGCATCCGCACGACCGTCTCCATCATAGTCACCGGGCGACGGAATATCTCCATTAGTTCCATAAGGGAAGGCAAAGAATGTGAAATTCTCACTTCGCAAAACATACCACTCTCCTGTCGACGGCCTAAAGAAGGCGTGATCGGTTCTGGCATCGCCTGTAAAGTCGGCAGGAGCCAGGCGGTCGGTCGAGATGCCAAAGGCGGTTGCAAATGACGAGCCATTCGAACTGCGATTGACCCACCACTGGCCGTTGTTTGGCCTAAAAATCGACAAGTCTGTCCTGCCGTCGCCATCGAAATCGGCAGGTTTTCGCGTAGTTGTCACGCCCGGAGCCGCTTGTGTCACATTGAAAGTCTGACCGGCGATCGTCATGGTCCCTGACCGCTGAGATCCGGTCGTGTTCTGCGTGACGGAATAATTTACGGTTCCCGATCCAGTGCCGCTTGAACCCGAGTTGATCGTGATCCACCCGCCGGCCGCCGCTGGCGTGTAGGAAAATGTATCGATCCCGATATAGTTCGAGTTTGCCCCGGTCGGGCCGCCATTCTCGGTGAAGTACCGGAACGCGAGCCGCCCGCTTGTCTGTCCGGCAAGGCCCGAGATCGTTACCGTATATTGGGTCCAGACCTCCGGATACCCGCCAACCGTGTAGGTTGGATTGATGTCCGTCACGAGAGTTGTAAAAACACCGATGCCGGTTGGCCCAGTGCCAACATTGGTACTTGCGCCCGAGGTCGAAAGCCGCACCTGAAGCCTGTCCGGAAATGGGCTTGCCGCGGCGGTCCGTGTATAAAATCTGATAACATCGCCGTTATTAAAGTCAATGGTCGGTGTCAGTAGCCACACACTGATGGTATTTGTACCGGTCGTCGCATTAAAATTGGCGCCTATGTAGGAGTTTGCGGCTCCTGTCTGAGCAGGGAATGTAGTACCGCCCTGGAACCAACTGGTCGAACCTAACGGAATACTATTGTTTTGAAGGAACCAACCGCTGCCCGGTAAGGTCGTGATATTATCGAACCCTTCGGAAAAGGCCGGTGTGATCGCTGCGGTGCCCGGAGTTGACGGACCTCGAAATAGTCTGTCCGTAGGCAAAGATCCGGCGTCGAACGGGGCAAAAATGTCCGCAAACGAGTTTGAAACCGCTGTCCAGAAGCAGCCGGCCTGCGTGGTCACCTGAACCGTGCTGTTTCCGGCACTTGACGAGAAGTTCTGGCTCGTTGGGTTGAGCGAATACGAGCACGTACCCGTGGTCGTCGCCGTGACCGTGTTCGAATTGCCGCTGGTTCCGGTTCCGTTGTAGGCGCGAACCCTGTAGAAATATTGGGTGTTGGAGCTAAGGCCGGTTACACTGCGGTTGGTAACATTCCCAACATCCAGATCGTTAAATCCTGTGACAAACGTCGCAAAGGTGTTGCTCGTCGAGACATCTAGGCGATAGCCCGTAGCACCAGAGCTGATTCCCCAGTTTGCGGTGAAGCTGTTGGCCGTGATCGACGACGCGACGGTTGCGTTTGGCGGAGCGGGCGTTCCGGCCAAGGTGGTCAGGGTGATCGTACTCGAATTGCCGCTCGGACCGCTGCCGTTATATGCTCTGACTCGATAGAAGTATGTCGTGCCGGCCGTTAGGCCGGTAACACTTCGGCTCAAAACATTCCCAACATCGAGATCGTTAAATCCCGTCACAAATGTCGCGAAGTTGCTACTGGTCGAAACGTCCAGACGATAACCCGTTGCTCCGCTGCTACTGCCCCAATTGGCTGTAAAGCTGGTGGCTGCAATGTTCGTAGCAGTGGCTGCGGCCGGAGCCGGAGGTACACCGCCGCAGTCGGTTAGGCACGTCGCCGCATTAAACCGGGTTAGGATCAAACTCGAAGGCTGTGGCCCATAGCCGAGTGCGAGGTTGATGCCAGTTCCGGGCGGGTTGTGACAGTAGCTCATGATCGTGCCATTGCCTCCTGACGGTACTCCGGGATTTGCACAACCGACAATGGTGCCACAACCGTCTATCGCCGTATTATTCCCATTCCACGCGCAATCATGCGTGTGCGGTGATCCGAGATTGTGTCCGGTTTCATGAGAAAAAACGTTGACCGTCCAGGAGTAGGTCGGTACGGTGCTAAAGGTGCTAAAGATGCCGCTATAAGCATACTTAAAACCTGTCGCGCAGTAAGCGTCAATGTACGCACGTCCCCCAATATTCTGCAAATCAACCAAGTGAGCGAGATTTCCATTAAATGTCGTTCGTGTAGTTCTGAAGGTTTCGAGCTGGGCGGCTGAGGTTGTGCCTGTATACGGACTTGGTGTTATCCACACAAATACTTCTGATAGCATCACAGAAACCCCTGCATTTGCCATCAGGGTTGCAGACTGGTTAAAAAATCCGGTAACGAAAGTTGTAACATTTGCAACTGACCCCTTATTTTGGAAAACATCGAAATTGGCCTCGACGTATATCCTCACGCAACGAATCAACGCTGCTTCATCCATTTCATTCGGCGGTTTTGGCAGCGTTACGCCCTCGGGCGTGGTCACATCACAAAACGTGTCGGGACGGGCACGCAGATCGTTATCGACGTACATAATGTGCTTATTACCGGGGTTATTGCCGCCGATCCTTCCGACTACGTAGTTGCCGGTTCCCCTTGTCGAAAAAATTCCCATTACCTCGTTGCGAAAAACACTGATCGACGCTAAAGACCAGAGGTCGCCCTTGATGATTCCGCGGTAGTGGACACCGTAGCTGTCTTCATAGTTTCCGCGGGTCTTTCCCGAGGTTCTTACACTAAATCCATCGGCGAAAATGTCCACTCTGGCGAGTTCAAGTTCGATAATGCCGCCTCTCCCGTTATCGAGCGGTAAGGTCAGCGAATCCGGTTTTGCAGCAATTAGAGCGTCGATCGCATCACGATCAATCGAAAAGACCGCTCCATCACTGACCGCCACGCTCAGGTCGGAATCGTCCCTAGCTGACCGCGCATCGCGCTTAAAAAGTTCGCGGCGCTCGAAGAGCACACCGGCTGTCCGGTAGCTCTCGATCATCATCGGCACAGGCTTAATGCCTCCGTCACCGTTAAGGTCAAGCGCTGGCTGGATGAGTCGTGACTTTTCCTGCGCGTTTGTGGGTGCGGCACAAACGAAGGCAAGAACAAATAACATTGATGCTGTTACTAAGACGATGACCGCGTTTTTCATGAATCTTCTCCTGTCGCAAAATACCAAATGAAAACCTCCGGGGAAATACCAGGAACAAGCCTTTTACCGATCTAATTCGAAACGGTAGGACGGCTCTTCCCGAAAATATTCGGTTAACCAACAAATGAAAACAAACTTTTGGTGCCAAAGACCTGACGGATCTCGCACAGTTTTATTGCTTTCTTAAATGTATATGAGTTCTTCTTGCTCAAATCTTACAACATTTTTTCAAAAAAAAGGAAAAAGTTTTCGGGAGGCCAATCATGGAAAGGAAGGAATGAGCGCTAATAATCAGGCGCTGCCAACACAATAAGCACGGCTGAGAGAAATTCTAATCCGCCCTGACCTGTGAAAACGGTGGCTATTTCTTTGCCTAGTTGGACGCCGCCCGCTCACGCAGGCGGTTCTGACCTATCTTACGAATGCATTCGGCAATGGCAGGTCGCCGGTGATGCCGAATTGTTGGATGAGGGTTCCGCCGGTCGAGCGGTTGGCGAACCAGGTTGAGTTTGACGGGCGGAAGACGGCGGCGTCGGTCTTTCCATCGCCGTCATAGTCACCGGGCGTCGGAACGTCGGTCGAGCTGCCGAATGGAAAGGCGAAGAACGAGAAATCTTCGCTTCTAAGCACAAACCACTTTCCGTTCGAGGGTCGCCAGAAAGCGACGTCGGCCCGGCCGTCGCCGGTGTAGTCGGCGGGAACGGCTTTGTCGGTTGACGCCCCGAACTGTAGGGCAAATACACTGGAATTCGAACTCCGCTGGACCCACCACTCGGAACCGTTCGCCCCGCTGGGTCGATAGATCGCGATCTCAGCCTTTCCGTCGCCATCATAGTCGGCGGGCACTGGAAGATCGCCCGGTGCCCCAAACGTCGTGATCTGTGTGCCGCCCGTCGATTTCGAAATAAACCAAGTTGCCGTCGAAGGCCGGAAAACGGAAGCATCCGCCTTGCCGTCACCGTCATAGTCCGCTGGAACAGGCACATCGCCCGTGGCACCGAACGGAAATGCAAAGAACGAAAGATCCTCGCTCCTTAAGATAAACCATTGTCCCGTCGAGGGACGCCAAAATGCCACGTCGGTTTTCCCGTCACCGGTGTAGTCGGAGGCTACGATCCGGTCCGTAGAGGTGCCGAATTGTACGGCTCCGTTGCCGCCATTTGACGATCTCAGCCACCACCATTCACCGGGGCCGGGCCGGAATATTGAAAGATCGGTCTTGCCGTCACCGTCAAAATCGAACGGCGTTGATCCTTTGGGCAGAGTAAACCTAAAGACCGTGCCTCTATCCATCGTTCCGCCCGAAGGTGCCATCCCATAAAGAAAACCATTGTCAAACAACAACCGTCCCGGATATCGGCCATCGATGGTGCGTGTAAAAGACCATAAGGTCTGATATCCGGTGCCATTCGTCTTGATCGAAAACAAGGTCCCTTCAAAGGCGGTTCCGCCGTATAGCGTCGTGCCATAGAGCGTGTCACCAGATAGGACGAGACCGGACGCCTGTTCCTCGACCCCGCCGAACGGATAGGTGTGCATGACCGAGAAGTTTGCACCCGTCGTGTCGACTGAGAAAATGATGCCGCGATTCTGCTGGTTGCTGCCAAGCGTGGTTCCGTAGATCTTACTTCCAGCGACCAGTGGTAGATGGCCGGGGCTCCCCTCCGACATTGTAAAGGTGTGGATGACCTGATACTGACTGCCGTCGGGGTTGATCGAATAAAGAACGCCCCGAAGGTTGGCCGCGCCATTGAGCGCGGCTCCGTATAGCTTGCCGTTACTCAAAGTAAGGCCCGCGTAGGGGCTGTAACCCTGATTGCCGGCGCTGTTGACAAACGTGTGGACGATTGTGCCGCCGCCGTTCGTGTTGACCGCGAATATTCGGCCGGACTCGAAGTCGTTTGGCATGGCAGTGCCGCCGGCCAAGGTGATGCCGTAGAGCGTCTGCCCGATCAGCACCATTTCACCCGCCGGC
The DNA here is from genome assembly GCA_031362825.1 of Acidobacteriota bacterium. Classification (GTDB taxonomy): domain Bacteria; phylum Acidobacteriota; class Blastocatellia; order Pyrinomonadales; family Pyrinomonadaceae; genus OLB17. The sequence continues at coordinate 5,869 of JANLTF010000556.1, forward strand.
GAATGAAGGCCAAGTCCTGTATTCGGCGTGGCACCCGTGAAGTTATAAAGAACCGTAAAAGCGGAGCCGTCAAGATTCATCGAATAAACGACACCGTTGCCCAGGCTGCCGCCTTCCTTGGCCGTGCCGTAAATCTTGCCGCCGGCCACTTTTAGCGTGCAGCTCGGATGGGCACCGTCGGCGTTGGTCCCGTTCATTGCAAGATTCGAGAATGTGTGTAGAACGGTGAACGCGGTACCGTTGGTTTTAATCGAAAAGATCGTACCGCGTCCGGTCGCTCCGTTGTTGCCGCCATCACCTAGGGCACCGTAGAGAGTGTCGCCCGATAAAACCAGAGTTTCGGCGGTAACCGGATGGCCTCCGTCGTTGAAAAGGTCCAGATTGCGCAGGACTGTCATCGTCGGCGGGGCGAGGGCTTGGGCGGAAATCGAAACCGTATAAAAGGCGGGAAAGACGATCACGGTCAAAAGAAACAGCAGGGCAAAGCGGCGACTCGGATGCGGCAGCGGGTTCATACTTTTTTGTCTCCAAAATAGAATGCGGCCTGCCCGACGGGTTTGGGAGCCCCTAACAGGGCAAGTCGATTTTTCAACCGTAGCATACGCCTATTCCCTCAGCGTTACAAGCGAAAAAATCCCAGGGAACGCTGAAGGCTAGTGGAACTGTGAAAATCGGCCACGGATCGCACAGAGAGACCGAAAAGAGGAAACTCTGATCCGCCTTGATTTGTGCAATCGGTGGCTAAGTTCTGATTGAGTTGAATTCCGCCCGGTTCGCGCACAAAAAAATTTGCCAGTGTTGCGGTAGGCCCGCCACCGACGCAGGCGGTTCTGACCTATCTGACGAATGCATTCGGCACGGGAAGATCGCCGGTGATGCCGAATTGTTGGATGAGGGTTCCGCCGGTCGAGCGGTTGGCGAACCAGGTTGAGTTTGACGGGCGGAATATGGCGGCGTCATTTTTGCCGTCGCCGTCGTAATCGCCGGGCGTCGGGATGTCGGTAGCGTTGCCGAACGGGAACGCGAAGAAGCTGTTGTTCTCGCTTCGCAGAACGTACCATTCGCCGGTCGAGGGCCGCCAGAACGCTACGTCGGCCTTACCGTCGCCGGTGTAGTCGCCCGAAACG
>JANLTF010000014.1:0-4110 GCA_031362825.1 Acidobacteriota bacterium
CAACGACGCTGCCGGGACAGAGCTTCACCGTCTCATTTAGTGCGGTTCCGTCAAACACCTCAAACTCCCCAACCGCGATGACGGGCAATGTCCAGGTTTCTGATGGTGTGAACAGCTGCACCGGAGCGATCAATGGGAGCGGCGCAGGCAGTTGCTCGATCACTCTCAATACCACCGGCTCGAGGACACTGACAGCTACATATCAAGGCGATGGCAACTTCAACGCTAGTCCCGCATCGACCGGCGTGGGCCATACCGTCACGAACACGGCCACATGGACCGGGGCTACAAGCGCGAATTGGGCTACCGCAGGCAACTGGAACACCCAATTGGCTCCCGGCTCGTCTAATGACGTAGATATTCCAACATCCGGCGTAACGAACAACCCGACCATTTCAGCGGCTGGCGTGAATATGAATAACTTGACAGTGGCGAGCGGGCGGACACTTACGATCAATTCCGGACTGAGCCTGACGGCGACCGGCTTATGTACGATAAGCGGCACTATGTCGGTTGCGGGCTCTTTCAGTTGCGGGACACTGTCGGGTTCCGGAGGCGTCAGCTTTACCGGTGCCGCCGCGCAGAATATCCCGGCGTTCACCTATAACAACCTAACTATAAACAATGCTTCGGGAACAAATCTCTCGGGCAATACGACTGTTAACGGAGTGCTCACCCTCACCAGCGGTAATGTCACAACCGGCGCAAACACATTGACAGTTGCAACCGGCGGAAGCGTCGCTCGCACATCCGGCCACGTCATAGGCAATATGAGAAAGGACTTTGTCAACGGCAATATTTCTCCTGACGCACCGTCGGCGGTGTTTGCCTTCCCGGTCGGAACTGTGACGGGATATTCGCCCGTAACCGCAAATGCGACGGCCGCAAGTACGGGTTCGTTGACAGTTGCTGCGTTTGACGGAACCGCACCGGCGACGCCGGCGATCCCGAACGCGACGACGCTCAACCGTTACTGGCAAGTCACGAAAACGGGCACGGTTACGGCCGGTATGACCTTCCAATATCTGGACGGTGACGTCGATGCGGGAACGGAGCCGAATTACCGGCTGCTGCGTTCGTACGGGCCGGGTGTGCAATCGCTCAGTTTTCCTAATGTTGGTGCCTGTCTCGGTGCCGGCAGCACGTGTGTCGATACCGCTGCGAATACGATCTTTCAGGACGGCGTTGTCGCGTTTGACGGCTTCTGGACGGCAGGTGCCGCCACGAGCCCCACCGCCGCGAATGTCGGAATCTCGGGTCGCGTTCTAGACACCCAGGGTCGCGGCCTGGCACATGCTAGAGTTCAAATGACCAATCAGAACGGCAATTTCGTTTACGCCATGACCAATCCGTTCGGCTACTATCGTTTTGAGGATGTTGCGAGCGGTCAAACGTATGTCGTGAATGCCGTTTCGAAACGATATCAGTTTACACCGCGAACAATAACCGTCGCGGATGCGTTGACGGATGTTGACTTTGTAGCACAGTAAAATTGTTGCCTGCGAAATTCACGAAGGTCACGAAAATAGGATCCCTTTTTCTTATTTTAGTGACTTTCGGGTATTTCGTGGGCAAACCTATTTTTTTGACTATTCCCAAACCCTCAACTAGCATAAATAGCTTGAACTACTTCAACTATTTCACCGAGATCGAAGACACATTTATTCGCCGCCGCGGCAAGAATTTGTTTCTGTCGCCGATCGATTGGGCGATGATCGAATCGTGGCAGGATCGCGGGATTCCGATGCATATCGTAATTCGCTCGATTGAGTCGGTATTCGACGTTTATGATAAGCAGCTGCCCGGAACGCGCTCCATCAAGAGCCTGATCTACTGCCGCGAAGAGATCGAGGTGCAGTTCGCCGAGTGGTCGCGATCGCAAGCGGGGAAGTCAGCAGGCGGTGGCAGTAGCGGTGGCAGCGAAGAAGCGGAATATTCGATAGACGAGATCGCTGCTCATATAACAAAGTCGGTCGATACGCTCAATGCGATCCCGAACGACGAATTAAAAGAGGATATCTCGCGTGCGATTTCTCGTTTAGAAGAGTTGAAATCAAATCTGACCAACAATTTCGAGTCGATCGACGGGACGCTATCGGATATCGAAAAATTGCTCGAACGGGCGATGCTAACAAATTGGGACAAACAGCATCTAAAACTATTGGAGAAAGAAACGGCGGCACAGCTCAAGGCATACAAGCCCGAGATGGAGCCAGAGGCGTACAAAAATACGTTCGACCTGATGTTGCTAAAACGTCTCCGCGAAGAAGCCGGCGTTCCGCGTCTCGGCCTGTTTTATTTATGAAGAAGTTCATTTTCGCAACAATTTTCGCTCTCTCAGCAGTTTCGTTACAGGCACAGACCGCCGCAAAGCCAACGCCGTCAAACATCCCGACCGGCGTCCCCGTCAAGCAGGGCACAAAAGCAACGGTTGTCACGCCAAAGGTTGAGGTCGATCCTGGAATTTTGAGCGGACAGATTTACACGCACGTCGGACTCCGATTTGACATCACATTTCCCGAGTCGTGGGTAATTCCAGGCCTCGATACCGAAAAGTATTGGAAAGAAAAGGGTTACGAACTTCGTCCAAAGATCAACCGCAACGACCCGCAACAGGCCGCTAATATCCGCCGTTACGAAAAGCAGGTTACGCTGCTGCTGACGGCATATCGTTCAGCGATCGGAACTCCGAAAAATGCCGTTTTGCTCATCTCCGCCGAAGATCTCTCTACCAACCCAAAGGTAAAGGACGCGGTCGATTATTTCGACCTCATGCGTGCCCAGATAGGTACAATGAAACTGCCGACCGATTATGAGTATTCGGTTACGCAGGCCGAGCGGCTCGGCGCAATGCAGTTTGGGTTTCTCGATATCTCGACCGCGAAAGAGAAAAAGCGGCTCTACGCGACCGTTCGCGATGGCTACGCGATCATTTTGGCATTTACCTATCACGAGGCCGCCGATCTAGCGGGGTTTAGGCGTATACTTGAGGAAGCAAATTTCTCTCTGAAAACGCAAAATAAGTGACCCAAAAACCAACATACGCCGCCGGCGACATTCTCGAACTCAAAATTGAAAAAATAGTGCCACGCGGCCTCGGCCTCGCATTTGCCGAAGGCCTCACCGTCTTCGTCCCTCTCTCCGTAGCCGGTGATACCGTTCGAGCCGAGATAAAGCACATCAAGAAACGCATCGCCTTCGCCGCGATCGTCGCGATCATTGAGCCGTCTAGCAATCGAATCAAACCGCCGTGCCCGCATTTCGGTGTCTGTGGCGGCTGCGACTTTCAGCAGATGAATTACGAGTCGCAGCTTCGCGCTAAGCTCGACATTATCCGCGACTGCCTGAAACGCATCGGCAAGATCGAGTTCGAAGATCTCGGCATTATCCCGAGCCCGAACGAGTTCGAATACCGCTCGCGTGCCCGCTGGCATGCGGACCGCGGGCAGCAGAAGATCGGCTATTACGCCCGCGATTCGCATGATATTGTCGATGTCGAGGTCTGCCCGATCCTCAGTCCGGAACTCGAAGCCGTGCTCACGTCGCTCCGCCAAAACATCGACTGGCCCCAAATGTGGGCCGACACCGCCGAGATCGAAGCCGCCGCCGGCGATCGCGGAGCCGTTTCGATATACTCATCCGACATGGCCGAGCGGACCGCCGAAATCACATATCTGCACGATGGCATCGAATACGCATTCTCGGCCCGCAGCTTTTTCCAGGGCAATCAGTCGCTCATCGGCGACCTCGTCCGCCTAGCGATCGGCGGGGCCGCAGGCGAAACCGCACTCGATCTCTATTGCGGCGTCGGCCTTTTTGCTCTGCCGATGGCAACGCAATTCACAAACGTGATCGGCGTCGAAGAAAACAGCGAAGCCATCCGTTTCGCCAAACAAAACAAGGCCCGGGCCGCTGCGTCAAACGTCGATTTCAAACGCGACCGTGTCCGTGATTTCCTCAAAGGCCATGAGCTAAGCAAGACCGATTTCGTCCTCATCGACCCGCCCCGAGCCGGTGCCGAAGACCACACCATCGAATTGATCGCTAAAATGGCTCCGAAACTTATCTCGTACGTCTCATGCGAGCCGTCAATATTGGCCCGCGACCTGC
>JANLTF010000030.1:0-3738 GCA_031362825.1 Acidobacteriota bacterium
CCCTTCACATACCGTTAACATCCCTGTAATAACCTCTCGGTTGATAACCCGAAACACCAGACAAATCGGCCTTCGGCGGCAAACGCTGATAGCAGAACCAGAAATATATTTACGGCGGAGAGAACATGAGACCAACCATCACGAAGGCTATAACCTTATTATTTTCAATTACTTTTTGCTTTATTCTTACGGCGTTTGGCCAATCCGATTCCGGAAGTGCCGCGATCGAGGGCACTGTCAAAGATCAAAACGGAGCGATCGTTCAAGGTGCGACCGTTTTGATCAAGAACAAAGGCACCGGCCTCGAACGCACCGTCACGAGCGATGCCAGCGGTCGATTTTCGGCAAGCGTCCTGCCGGTCGGCTCGTATGTTATCACTACAAACGCGGATGGATTTGGCGAATCGCCAGTTTCAACTATGCTAAGAGTTGGAGAAACAACGCCAATCGAGATCGTGTTATCGCCAAAAGGTGCAAGCGTTTCGGTAAACGTGACGAGTAGCAGCGATACGATCAGCACCGAATCCGAATCGGTCGGCTCAACGATCTCTGAGCGGCTAGTTGCCGATCTGCCGGTTCGCGGACGTGCGTTTACCGAGTTTGTGCAGCTGACGCCCGGCGTCGTGCAAGAGGGCGACAGAAACGGTCTCGTCATCTCGGGCCAGCGTTCGATCAACTCAAATCTTGCCATCGACGGTGCCGATTTCAACGACGCTCTGCAAGGCAACCAACGCGGCGGCAACGAACAGGTGTTCTTTTTCCCGCAGACAGCGATCAAAGAGTTTCAGGTCGTTCGCTCAGGTGCAACTGCCGAGGTCGGACGGACCGGAGCGGGATTCGTTAATGTCGTCACAAAGTCCGGTACTAACCAATTTTACGGCGAAGCCTTCTTTTTCAACCGCAATAAGACACTCACATCTCCCGACGCCTTTGGACAGGATCTCGATAACGCACAGAATCAGTTCGGCGGCTCGATCGGCGGCCCGATCAAACGCGACCGCGCTTTCTTTTTCCTTGGGGTTGAGCAGAATTATCTTCGTGTACCGTTCGTCGTTAGATTCGATACGATCCCCGGTGCCAATGTGCCCGCCAGCGTTACTGCTCTCGAGGGCGAAAAATTCGGCACGAACAACCCGACTGCAATATTCGGCAAGGTCGATTTCATCGTCGATACCAACAATACTTTGAATGTGCAGTACACGCACACGCGTTTTCGCGGCGAGAATTTCAGTTTTGAAAATCCCCGCCAGAACATCGCCGAGGAGGGCAACTACACTCGTGAGAACTCAAGCAACGGGCTGAAAGGTTCGCTCGTCTCGGTGCTCTCACCCAAATTCATCAATGAGTTCAGAGCTCAGATCGCAACCGATAACCGACTCGAACAGCCAAACACCACCACCGGCCAGGCAGTCATCGCAAACTTCGGAACGCTTGGAGGTGATCGTGCCCGACCGCGTCGTTTTGAAACTACACGGTACCAGTTGACCGACAACATCAGCTACGACACCGGCCGACACAAACTGCGATTCGGTTTTGATGCCAATATAAACAGTGTGCGGCAGCAACGCGAATCGAATACGCAGCCGCGTTTTGATTTTGAGAGCCGAACCGTCAGCAACGTGGTGATCGCGACATCGATCGATAACTTCGCTGCCGGACGCCCGCGTCGATTCCGGCAGACGCTGGCATCCGCGGATCCAAATGATCTCATATATCGCGGAACGCAAAAGGAGTTCGCTCTCTTTGTGCAAGACAACTTTAAGGTTTCGAACGAGCTTTCGTTAAATTTCGGATTGCGGTGGGAGGCTCAGATCAATCCTCAGCCTAAGAGACCCAATCCGCTTTTCCCTCAAACTGCGCGTATCCCGAATGATCTCAAACAGTGGCAGCCGCGTGTCGGCCTTGCTTATGATCTAGGCGGCCGCGGCGAAACGGTGATCCGCGTTTCTGCAGGCATCCTCGCCGCCCGGACGCCCGCCAACCTTTTTCAGCGTGTATCGACCAATAACGGCCTGACGACCAGCGAGATCGAGATCGGCGAAACCACAGCGTGCCGTAATTCGATCGTCGTTAATCTCGCCAACTGCAACCTTCGCGGCCCGAACGCGATCGTTACGTTTCCCAATGGCCTGACCGCCATTCCTGCCAATTTTATCGTAAGGCCAAGGGTCTTTGGCTTTGACCCGGATTTCAAGAATCCACGAACATTCCAAACATCCGCGACCATTGAACAACGTGTCGGGAAAGATCTGGTGTTTACGGCCGGCTATATCCACGCATCGACGTGGAACCTGCAGCGTCGCCTGGACCGCAACCTGTTTGCTCCGACGGTTCTTGCAAATGGATATTTACAGTGGTCTGCGACGCGCCCGAACACCACGATCTCACAGCTTGAGATCAACGAATCGACAGCTCATTCGAGCTACGATGCGCTGACGTTGTCACTGCGTCGTCGATTCGCCAATCGTTTCCAGTTCGAAGCAAACTACACCTTTGCCAAGAATCGCGACGACGATTCGAACGAACGCAATTTCTCACGTCAACCAACGCTCAATCCGTTTAACCTTAAGTTAGAGGGCGGCCCGTCGAAGCAGGACGTTCGTCACAATCTCAATCTTAGCGGACTGGTCGATCTCGGCTACGGCTTTACTCTGAGCGGTATTATCGTCACGCGGTCAGGCTTTCCGTACACCGCAGTTGTCGAAGACGGAACCGATACGAATAGCGACCTGAATGACGGCAACGAGCGCGCCGTTATCGGCGGTGTCATTTCCAGGCGAAACGCATTCAGACAGCCAAAATTCTTCAATCTGGATGTTCGATTGTTAAAGGCATTCAAATTCGGCGAGACAATGAAGCTCGATCTTTCTGCCGAAGTTTATAATCTCACCCGGACCACGAACAAAGGTTTTGGCGTCGACGGGATCAACAACTTCTGCACCAGCAGCTCGGCTTTGAATAATACTGCCAATCCACTGGCGATCACCTGCCCGGCGGGATTTTTCCCAAGTGTTCTGGCTGGTGCACCGACCAGTGCCCCTTCGACTGCGAGATTTGGTGGAGCAAGGCAGCTACAGCTCGGTGTGAGATTCAGTTTCTAGTCTTCGGCCGACACGAAACTCACAACGCGAGATCCGATACCGTTGTCAAACTTTTGATTCGCGGTATCGGGTCTCGTTTTTACAACATCGAACCTATGAAAAGCGCGATCAAATCACTTGCGATACTTGCCGTACTCTTATTTACGATCGATACATCGGCACAGCAATGGCGGCCCGTCGGCGGCAGCCGCGATGCCTCGATCAGTGGTATGGCGCTGGTCGAACAAGGCAAGGATCTGGTAACTTTCTTCGTCGTCCACGACAATAAGAAAAAGGATCAGGTACGGGCATCGTTGATCGTGCTAAGCGGAACGGGGCCGATAAAACTCGATCCGCTAAAGTGGGTTGGCGATGAACTGCCGATAGATCTTGAGGCCGCGACAACTATTCCCGGCAAGTCAAATGAATATCTCGTCCTTGCATCCGTGGGACGAGTATTTCATGTCTCCCTTGATCGGAGTGCCAATTCGGTCAAGGTTCTCGGGTCGTTCGAGCTCCCGTCAAAACCGAAGGACGCTGATTTCGAGGGATTTGCCTTGCAGTTGATCGAAAACAAGCTGGTCGCTGTTTGGGCCGACCGCGGAGCAACCGAACGTCCGGCGACTCTATTTTGGGGTAAGATCGATATTTCAAAGGG
>JANLTF010000047.1:0-2405 GCA_031362825.1 Acidobacteriota bacterium
AGATCCTGTGCGTCTTCGCCACTTTGCGTCTTTACGTTAAACCCTTCCCCAACCATCACACGCAAAACGTTTGGAAATTTATCATATTGACGCGTTCCTGCTCCGTACGCAGCTTGTTCGACTATCATCTCAGGTATTATACCGTAACTATCACACAGAGTTGAGATTATCGCCGCACCCGTTGGTGTTATTAGTTCACCTTCGATCTCGGTAGAATAGATCGGAACGCCCGTCAAAAGTTCAACCACTGCAGGCGGCGGAACCGGAAATTTGCCGTGTGCCATTTTGGCAAACCCGCTCCCGACGTGTATTTTCGAGCAAACAAAACGCTCAATTCTCAGCATTTCAAACGCGATACACGAACCGACCACATCAATGATCGCATCCATCGCACCGACTTCGTGAAAATGGATCTTGTTGACATCAATACCGTGGATCTTCGCCTCAGCCTCGGCGAGCCGCGTAAAGATAGCGATCGCACGGGACTTTACCGAACCTGCGAGCGTCGAGCTGGCTATTATTGCCTCGATATGATGCAAATGGCGATGGACGTGCTCATGGGGGATCTTGACCTCGAGATGCGTCGCGGAGATTCCCGAACGGCCAACATCCGTGAATACAAGCTCAAAATCAGAAATATCAAGCTTTTGCAGTTCAGAAACAAGCTGTTCGCGATCCAACCCAAGCGCCACCAAAGCACCGAGGATCATATTCCCGCTCGCACCTGCAAAACAATCAAAATACAGTGTTCGCATAAAGATACGATTCTAGCCGCTTTGCGGCGAAAAGGAAAAAACGCAGTGCGGGTCGAAGTTCTTCGTTTTTGGCAAAAGAACGCGTCAGCGTCTATACTTAAACTCTTATTTGCGACTAACTTTACAGCTATTATGACCCTGATCGAGATACAAGAGATACTTCGCGAAGCCGTTCGTACAACGGCCAGTGAAAAATTTTTCGTCGAACTCGCATCCGTTACCGCCGAAACGCCTCCGAAAACTGAGTTGGGCGATATCGCTTTCCCTGTTGCGTTTGAGATGACAAAGCAGATCAAACAGGCGACTGGCGAGAAAAAGAATCCGCGTGATATAGCGGAAACGTTGAAATTTGCTCTGGAGAAGGTAGATTTCGTCGAACGTGTCGAGGTCGCTGGTGCTGGCTATTTGAATGTATTTTTTGATCGTTCACGTTTCTTGTCCGCGAATGCCGCGGCCGAACCGCTGCCAAATGCCGGTGCATCGCATTTGCCTGACGCTCTGAAGGTCTGCGTCGAGCACACATCCGTAAATCCAAATAAGTCTGCTCACATCGGCCACGTGCGCAATTCGGTGCTCGGTGACACGTTCCAACGAATCTTAAAAGCGACCGGAAAACGCGTTGAAGTCCAAAATTATATTGACAACACCGGAGTTCAAGTAGCAGATGTGGTTGTTGGGTTTATCTATCTTGAGAATAAGGACTTAGATGCGATCAAGGCTCTTGATTCTGAACTTAGGGCCGCTGGTAAAACCTTCGATTATTATTGCTGGGATCTCTATACAAAAGTTGGTGTCGAATACCAAACGAACGAGGAATTAAAAGAAAAGCGCGCCGAAGTACTGCACCTGATCGAAGAAGGCGGCAATGCGACCGCCGAGCTTGCTGACTTCGTTGCAACCCGCAATGTCGAGTGCATTCTCGACACAATGGAACGCCTCTCGATCCGTTACGATCTGCTGCCGCGCGAGTCCGAAATCTTGCACCTGCATTTTTGGGATCGTGCGTTCGAGCAGATGAAACAGCTCGGGGTAATCCGTTACGAGACCGAAGGCAAACAGGCGGGATGCTGGGTGATGCCGTTCGAAGAGCACACCGGAAACGAAGACAACGAAGGTGATAAGATCCTCGTAAAATCAAATGGAACAGTCACTTACACAGGCAAAGACATCGCCTATCAGATGTGGAAATTAGGTATTCTCGGCCTTGATTTTAATTACAAGTACTTTCACACATACAAGAACGGTAAGGTTGTCTGGATAACGTCAACAGAAACTAACGAGGGCGAACAGCCAGTGTTTGGTGAGGGCGAGACGATCTACAACGTGATCGATTCGCGGCAATCGTATCCGCAGGACATCGTCCGCAAAGGCGTCGCGGCGATCTCGCCGGAACGCGGTGAAAAGGCGAGTATTCACTTATCTTACGAAATGGTCGCTCTTTCGCCCGCCGCAGCGGAGGAGCTTGGATTTAAGCTCTCCGAAGACGACCGCAAACGTCCATTTATCGAAATGAGCGGCCGCAAAGGACTAGGCGTTAAGGCCGACGACCTCATCGACCGCCTCGAAGCCAACGCCCTCGCCGAGGTCGAATCGCGTCACGCCGAATCGAGCGACGAAGTAAAACGTGGAATTGCGCATCAACTCGCCGTC
>JANLTF010000053.1:0-2104 GCA_031362825.1 Acidobacteriota bacterium
ACGTAAATACGGCGATTCGATCGAGACAATTCTCGAACATCTAAGCTTATCCGAACAGCGTTTGCAAAACATCGAGACCGCCGAGTTTCGCGAGGAAGAACTAAAACAGGAACTCGCGGCGTGCAGTGCCAAATACGTCGATGCGGCACAGAAACTGCATGATTCGCGCGTCACGTCTGGAAAGCGGTTCTCAAATGCGGTCGAGACCGATCTAAAAGACGTCGCACTCGAAAAAGCTAAATTCGAAGTCCGCGTCGAGGCTGATCAGGCATTGTTCACAGAAAATGGCTTCGACCGCGTCGAGTTTTATTTCTCGGCAAATCCCGGCGAATCGCCAAAGCCGCTCGCCAAAGTCGCGTCCGGCGGCGAGGCTTCGCGTCTGATGCTAATCCTAAAAACCGCCGCCAAATCGAACGACGGACAAAAAAGTGCAGTCTTTGACGAGATCGACATCGGCATCGGCGGCCGCGTTGCTGAGGCAGTCGGGCGAAAACTAAAGAACCTTTCGGCGAATCAGCAAGTTCTCTGCGTCACGCATCAACCGCAGATCGCGTCGCTCGCCGAACGGCATTTCGTGGTTGAAAAAGAAATGGACGGCAAACGCACGAGTGTTTCCATTCGCGAGCTTTCTTCAACTGACCAAGTCGAAGAGATCGCCCGCATGCTCGCCGGCTCCGAAATAACCGACGCCGCCCGCGAGAATGCGCGTACAATGATCGAGTCGGGAATTATTGGCCGCGAAAATGTGCAAAAAGCTCAAAATTAGATGTCCTCTTCTTTGTGCCTTTTGTGCCTTATTGCGGCAATTTGATCTTAAAACCAGATGAACTCTGAAATTCTAGCCAATGTCATTCGCGGCGAAACGGTCGAGTCGATCCATCGCGGTCATTTGATCGTCCTCGACGGCAACGGCGAAACTGTCGTGTCGCGCGGCGATCCTTCGACCGTTACGTATTTTCGCTCGTCGGCAAAGGCATTTCAGGCGATTCCCTTTTTGACCAGCGGTGCGGCGGACGCATTTGGTTTTACCGAAGAAGAGATCGCTCTCACGGTCGCATCCCATTCCGGCGAGCGGCGGCACGTTGAGATCGCCGCCGGAATGCTCGCCAAGACGGGCCTTGCCGAATCCGACCTCCGCTGCGGCGCCCATCGGCCGTTCGACGAAGCCGAGTCACATCGAATGCTCGCCGCCGGCGAAGAACCGACACAACTTCACAACAATTGCTCCGGCAAACACGCATCGATGCTCGCATTTGCCAAACACATCGGAGCCGACATCGCTACTTACGATTCCCCGGACAATCGAATTCAGCAGCGAATCCTTAGATGCGTTTCAGATTTCACCGAAGTTCCGATCGACCAGATCGCCATAGGCACCGATGGTTGTGCCGCCCCAAATTTTGCATTGCCGGTCACAGCGATGGCGAAGAGCTTTGTTAATTTGCTTTCGCCGACCAGATTTCCGGAACCGACCCGACGGGCATGCTCGAGCATAGTCTCGGCAATGCTCAAATATCCCGAGCTCATCGGCGGCTCCACACGCCTCGATACAATGCTGATGCAAGCGGCCCCAAATAAATTCATTTCAAAAGTAGGTGCCGACGGCGTCTGGCTCTGCGGCGTCCTCCCATCCGAAAAATGGCCCACAGGCCTCGGCATCGCCCTTAAGATCGAGGATGGCGACGATTACCTTTCACGCCCTGCCGTCACTGTCGCCGTATTGCGTAATCTTGGCGTATTATTGGTCGACGATCTGCAGCAACTCTCACCAATGCCGGTCAAGAACCGGCGCGGAGACCAAGTAGGACGAGTTGAGGCGACACTATGAAAACATGTCCAGCCTGCAGATCCACATATACCGATGAAACTTTGCGGTTTTGTCTGCAGGACGGAACCGAACTTGTCAGCTCCAATACCGGAAATTATCCAACCCAAGTCCTTCCCGAAATGGAAACCGTCGTGCGGCGGGACGCTGTCACCACTGACGATCATCAGGGCCGAGTCACGCAAGCGGCCGTTGAGCCGGAAGTAAAACGCTCAAACACGCTTCTGATGGTCGTCCTGACCGCTGTCGGAATGTGCGTCCTTTTCGGAGGCATCGCCG
>JANLTF010000058.1:0-1862 GCA_031362825.1 Acidobacteriota bacterium
GCCGCCAACGAAGATCAGTTGATCTCGTATGAATTACGTTCATTGGAGGAAACATTCTTCGCTGTTGAGGTGACAAAAGACGACGTTGATGAGGTCATCGCACGCTGGACTGGCGTTCCTGTCATGTCGATCAAGCAGAAAGAGGCCGAAAAATTATTGACCATAGAGACCGCTTTGCATGAACGCATCGTTTCGCAGCGCCCGGCGATCTCGGCACTCGCGCGTGCGATCCGCCGTTCGCGTGCAGGACTAAAAAACCCGAGCCGCCCAGTAGGTTCATTTTTGTTTCTCGGACCGACCGGCGTTGGAAAGACAGAGGTTGCGAGAAGCATAGCCGAATATCTTTTTGGATCGGAGAAAGCTCTTATTCGCTTCGACATGAGCGAATTTATGGAAAAACATTCGGTCTCAAAATTTATTGGCTCGCCTCCGGGGTATGTCGGCCACGAAGAAGGCGGGCAGTTGACCGAAAGGCTCCGCCGCTCGCCGTATGCGGTCGTGTTGTTTGACGAAGTAGAAAAAGCCCATCCCGATCTTTTCAATTTGCTGCTACAGGTTTTTGAGGACGGTGTTTTGACTGATGCGCAAGGCCACGCCGTCGATTGCAAACACGCGATCTTTATAATGACCTCGAATCTCGGCGCGAGATTCATCCAAAAACGCACTGCACTTGGTTTTCAGGCAACCGCCGATGCTTCACGCGAACGCATGGAAGAACAGGTGATGGCGGAGGTCAAACAAACCTTCGCACCGGAGTTCATTAACCGGCTGGACGAAATAATTATTTTTGACGAGCTTTCTGACGAGGACCTTTTCCGAATCGTTGATCTGCAGATCGCCAAACTCAACAAGCTTGTCGAAAACCGCGAGTTAAACATTCTTCTCACAAACGATGCGCGCAAATGGCTTATCGACAAAACCTGCGCTGATCGCAAATACGGCGCTAGGCCATTAAAACGTGCCCTCCAAAAATACGTCGAGGACGAACTCTCAGAAGCCCTCATCCAGGGCCAGATCACCGAAGACAGCACTGTCGAGATCTACGCCAACGGCGACAAGCTTGCATTCCGCGAGATCACAGCTAAAGATACTGAAAAAGAACTAACCCAAAAAGCCTGACGATTTGTCGCCTTTTTTTGTCTCCGAAGGAGACTCACAATATAGCGTAGGGTGAAACCCTACGACAGAGGCCATATACAATTTCGTCGTCAAAGGTGACGAACAATTTTATCCCCATCGGGGTTGGTTGTTCGTCACCTTCGGCGACGTTTGCTGTTTCTGCGTCCGTTCGTAGGGTTTCACCCTACGCTTTTAATGTTGGTCGCCGTTGGCGACATACTGTGTAAGGTCTATAATTCACCTCATAGGCTTTTAAGGAGGCAATTATGAACAAAATATCACGCAGGGATGCGATCAGCGGTGTTTTGGCGGCGGGCGCGGGCGTTCTTGCGTTTAATGATTCCGTCGGAGCTAATACGGAAGATCTGCCGATGGCATTTGCGGGCAAGCATCTGCCGAAACCTTTGCCGTTTAACCCGACAAAGCTTAAGGACATTTCGGAAAAGCTGATAACGTCGCACCACAACAATAATTATGTCGGCGCGGTCAAGGCCCTAAATCTCGTCGAGCAGCGCCTTGTTGCTTTGTCAAAAGAGAAAGATCTGCCTGCGTATATCTACGGTGATCTCAAACGACAAGAGCTTATCCGCACAGGCTCGATCGTTTTGCATGAACATTATTTCGCCAATCTCGGCGGCAACGGCAAGGCGGACGGCAATGCCAAAAAACTGATCGAGAAGTGGTTTGGCAGCTACGAAAATTGGGAAACCGAATTCAAACGCACCGGTAACTCGCTTTCGGGC
>JANLTF010000064.1:0-2210 GCA_031362825.1 Acidobacteriota bacterium
GCTAAGTTCGGTGCGAGCATCGACCGGCTTCGTTTGGCATACATGCAAGCGTTGACCGAGATGAAGGGTGGGCCTGTCTATCCCGACGCAAACTCCAGCCTGCGTTTCTCGTATGGTAACGTCAAAGGCTACACGTCGCGAGAATCTGAATACCGCTCGCCTTTCACCACAATGAAAGGAATGTTCGAAAAAGACACCGGCGTCAATCCATTTGACGCTCCTCAAAAGCTTAAGGATCTCAATGCCGCTAAGGATTTTGGGCAATATGGTTCGGGCGACACCGTCGGACTGAACTTCATCTCGACCACCGACATCATAGGCGGCAACAGCGGCTCACCGATCCTTAACGCGAACGGTGAACAGGTCGGTCTCTGCTTCGACGGAAACTTCGAAGGGCTAGGAAACGATTTTTACTACGACCCTGAAAAGAACCGTACGATCTCGGTCGATATACGTTACGTCCTTTTTGTTACCGAGAAGTTCGGTGGAGCAAAGTGGGTCGTTGACGAAATGAAGATCGTCGGCGGCAAGAAATCGTAAAAACTTAGCCGCAAACTAACACTTAAAAGCACGAACATGAGTTTCAAAACTCTCTTGTTCGTGCTTTTTTGCGTGTCAATAGCCTTCGCTTTCCCCAACAGTCACTCCTCAACGACGAATTCCCTGCAAGAAGACGGCCGACGCCGCGTTCCGTTATTAAAGGAGACGCTTTCCCCAGGCAAATTTTCAAACAGCAGTAAGGAGTAAACCATGAAATTACAGAGTATAGCCAGGGTCTGTCTGGCATTCGTCATCGCGGCAACGTTTGTCGTCGCGGCATCGGCACAGAAGGCAAATTACACGATCTCTTCGCCATACACCCACAAAAACCTGACCATTTTTCTCATTCACGGCAAAGACGAACGCACCAAAAGCAACATCATGACGCTTCAGGAAGCGATGGAGCGGAAGCTCTTCGTCGTCTATGAAACGTCGGAGGTCAACGAACTCGAAGTCGAGAATCTCTCTAAAACCCAAGACGTTTTCATCCAGTCCGGCGACATTGTCAAAGGCGGCAAACAGGACCGCGTGCTGGCGATCAGCATCATCATTCCGGCTCGATCGGGCCGCGTAAAGATCGAATCGTTCTGCGTTGAATCAGGCCGCTGGCAGAAACGTGGTAACGAAGATGTTTCAAAATTCGACAGTTCGAACGATCGTGTCGTCACCAAAGAACTAAAGCTCGCGGCCAATTCGGCTCGTTCGCAGCAAGAGGTTTGGGATCAGGTCAGCAACGCCCAAGACCGTCTCGCCAAAAACGTCGGAGGTTCGATCCAGGCCGGGGCTTCGAAATCGAGCCTGCAGCTTAGCCTTGAGAACGGAAAGGTCGCGGCGAACATCGACGAGTACGTCAAAAGCCTGAGCGGCATTATCAACGGGAAATCGGACGTGATCGGCTATTCATTCGCGATCAACGGCAAGATCAACAGTGCCGACATCTACGTCTCTAACGCCCTCTTCAAAAAGCTCTGGACCAAGATGCTCAAAGCGACCGCCACCGAAGCCGTCTCGTCCGCCAATCAGGTCCGCCTCGCCGACCCTGTCAAAGCGGCGTCCGTCCAAGGCTTCCTAAACGATTCCGAAAAGGCCGCCTCCAAAGACCGCTCGATCAATTCCGGCGCCAGCCTCCGCACCCGCGAAGACAAAGACAACGTAATGATCGAAGCCCGCGACGAAAAATCCAAAACCGTCGTCCACAAGAGCTACGTTAGAAAGAACTAACTCCTAGCTCGACACCCAACTTCGGGCGTTCGATCGAAGATCCCGGCTTACGTCGCTGTGCCGCGAAATTTGATCGAACGCTCGATCTGACAAATGTGACGATATGCGAAGACAAGGAACGAAGTGCACGAAGACGGTCAATTGAATTGAGAGATGCTACATATGCTTTGCTAAGTGCCGACTCGAGGCAGTTTCTTCACTGCATTTTAGTTTTTCTTCCAGGTAAATCATGCCGCAGGCGTTAGGTCCAAAGCCTCGACAATGCGGGTGAAAGGGATGTGCGCCGTTTCGTTGACCTCTTTAACGAGGTCGGCGTTGTCTGCCTCGAAGAGGCACATACAACTAGCTTCATTCGGGACGAAAGTAGTGCGGATGTAGCGCACATTTTTCCCTTCTGCTGTAAACTGCTCACCTGTTTCAATAGCGGCTCGCTGCGCGCCTCGATGTCG
>JANLTF010000086.1:0-4868 GCA_031362825.1 Acidobacteriota bacterium
GTCACCGAGCGGACCAAAGAGATCGGTTTGCGAAAAGCGGTCGGAGCCCGGCAACGCGACATCTTGCTGCAATTCCTGATCGAGGCGGTGTCAGTCACTGTCCTTGGAGGCCTGATTGGTATATTTGTTGGCTATGGGCTGGCCTTTATTTTATCTTTTGCGTTGGGATTTCCGGTGTCGATCCGCGCCCAATCGGCGTTGATGGGCATTGGCGTATCGCTTGTTGTCGGCATCGTTAGCGGCCTTTATCCGGCGATGCGGGCGGCAAAACTCGATCCGATAGATGCTATGAGAAATGAGTAGGCAATGAAATGCTAAATCGCAACTCTATCAGAGAATCAGCAGTTATGGCGTTCGATACGCTTCGTGAGAATAAGTTGCGTTCAGCGCTTACGATCCTCGGCGTAACGGTCGGTGTTGTCACGATACTCGCGATGGCATCGATCATCCAGGGCCTCAACCGGGCGTTTTCGGACCAGATCGAATCACTTGGCTCAAACACTATCTTTGTCGCTAAATTTGACGCAAGTTTTGGCAAACCGCCGGGCCAGGAGGAGCGTCAGCGAAGAGAATTGACTATGGAAGACGCCGATGCTCTGAGAAATGAAGTAACGACTGCTGTCGGAGTTTCACCGATGCAGCGGCAGTTGTCCGTTACGGTTCGCTACAACGAAAAGCAATCAGACACCCCTATACTGCTCGGTGTCACGCCCTATTACGAATTTACACAGTCTCAGTACGTTGATTACGGCCGGTTCATAATCGATAACGACATACGCGACCGATCCAACGTCGTGGTCCTCGGCCGCGACCTGGTCAAGACACTTTTCCCGGCGGGCGAAGACCCGATTGGTGCCGAGATCAAGATAGACGGAACACCATTTCACGTCGTCGGTGTAATGAGTCTGCTCGGTTCATTTTTCGGCCAGTCACGCGATAACATCGCCTTTATTCCCTTGACCACGACGCAGAAATATTATCCGCGCCTCGAACAGCCGCAGAGCGTTTTTGTGATAATTATTCGTCCGCGAACGCGTGCCGATGTAAGGCAGACGATCGACGGAGCCCGAGACGTCCTCCGTATCCGGCGCGAGGTCAAATACGGCGAAAAGGATAATTTCGGCATCTCGTCGCAAGATGCGTTGCTTGATATATACAACCAACTGACCGGCGCGACGTATCTCGTATTGACCGCTATTTCGGCAGTCGCATTAATGATCGGCGGCATTGGTGTGATGAACATCATGCTCGTCTCCGTGACCGAGCGGACAAAAGAGATCGGCATCCGCAAAGCCGTTGGCGCTACGCGAGCTAGTATTCTGTCGCAATTCCTGATCGAAGCAGTGGTTCTCACCGCCATTGGCGGGACTCTTGGCGTCGCGATCGGTGAGGTGCTGAGTCTATTGATCAATGCGTATTCGCCTCTTCCTGCATACATTCCAGTCTGGGCGATCGTCCTCGGCGTCGTTGCTTCGGCAGGCATCGGAGTGATCTTTGGGGTTTTTCCGGCTTGGAAGGCGGCAAATCTCGATCCGATCGAGGCTTTGCGATTCGAGTAGCAGATCGAACGGGAAACAATTCTCCGTCGTCACTCGTAATACGCAACTGCTTTCGTTAACCTAAAAGCGGATGAATTTTGCTGAAACTATAAAACTGGCATTTGCGGCTATTTGGGCACATAAACTGCGCTCATTCCTCACTCTTTTGGGGATGATCATCGGCGTCACGGCGTTCATGATCGTCCTTTCATTGCTGCAGGGATTCAGCTCTTACGTCGATGACAAGCTTGCCGGGATCGGCTCTAATTCATTTACCGTCCGTCGGTTTAGCTTTGATGATTTCAAAGATACCGACACGATCGCGGCCGCTCAGCGGCGCAACAAAGAGCTCACGTTTGACGAGATGGCCTTCATACGCGAACGCTCGCAACTAGTGGGCCTGATCGGGGCAAAGGCAGGGAATACTTCGCGTGAGGTTCGAGGCGGAGGCCAATCTATCAGTTCCGTTCAGATAAGCGGAGCGGAGCCAATAACCGCGATCATCGATAAACTTGACGTTGCCGACGGCCGGTTCTTTTCCGAGCCCGAAAACAACAACGCCGTCCGCGTCGCGTATGTCGGTATGGACGTTGCAAAGAAACTCTATCCGGCCGGCAGTGCGGTCGGCCAAGAACTTACGGTCTCCGGCATTCCGTATCGTATTATTGGTGTTCAGACCGCAAAGGGCACAGTCTTTGGGCAGCCGCAGGATAATTTCATAACCTTGCCGATCAAGACCTTTGGAGCGGCGTTTGGCGGCCTTACCCGTCAGCGTGCACCATATTTCGTCGTAACCGCAAAGGACGACAAGAAATTCGCCGAAACTGTCGAAGAGGTCAGGACGCTGATGCGCATCAAACGAAAGATACCCTTTGGCGAGAAAGATACGTTTGGGATCCTGACGCCGGATGCAATTCAAAATCTGATCGGGGGGGTCACCAAGCCGATCGGGATTGTAATTTTGATCGTCCCCTCGATCGCCCTCTTGGTCGGCGGCATCGTCATCATGAATATCATGTTGGTTGCCGTTACCGAGCGAACTCGTGAGATCGGCATCCGAAAGAGCCTCGGTGCACGGCAATCTGACATTCTCAAGCAATTTCTATACGAGTCGGCAACGCTCTCTGCCCTCGGAGGGATTATAGGCCTAATCCTCGCGGAAATTGCCGGAGTCATAGTTACAGCTGTTTTCTTTCAGACCAAGATCTCGCTTTTTGCGGCCTTTTTTGCTATTGCGTTTTCGGCAATTGTAGGAGCTCTGGCTGGTCTTTATCCCGCATGGAAAGCCGCTAGGCTCGACCCGATCGAAGCGTTGAGGGCCGATTGATCTAATGAAACTCGTAACCAGCTCATTCCTTGAGAACTTCAAAATGGCGATCGACACGCTCCGCGGCAGCAAGCTGCGGTCGTTCCTCACCATTTTCGGCGTCGTCATCGGCGTCGTAACGGTTATGGCCATCTCATCGATGATCAGCGGAATCAAGATCGCGGTCGAAAAGCAGGTCGAATCATTCGGGACCCGATCGATTTTTCTTTATAAACAGGACATCGGTATCCGTACGACTGCTCCAACGCGTGAAGAGCGAATGCGAAAGCCGCTCACGATGGACGACGCAGAGGCCATTAGCAAGCTCAAGACCATCGAACTGGCCGTGCCATACCTCGACATATCGAACAATTTCTTTGGACGGAAGATCAATGTCACCGGCAAGAACGGAAAAACTTCTGGATCTGTTCAGCTCAGCGGAACGATGCCCGAGGCCGAAAAAGCACCCGGCGAAGTATTGATCGACGGTCGCTGGTTTACTCAGTCGGAGAATGAAGTAAAAGCGAATATTTGTATTATTGGCGATTCGGTACGTGAGGCTTACTTCCCTTACTCATCACCTATCGGTGAGACGCTTGACATTAGCGGTACCGAATTTCGAGTGATCGGCACATTGCAAAAGCGAGAACAGCTCTTCGGCGGCGGCGGCGGCAATAATGACCAGTCGAACACTGTCTACATGCCAATGGGCGCCGCTCTTAAACTAAAACCCAACGCGGATGATCTCTTTATATTGGCTATTGCATACGAAGGGCAGTTGGAGAAAGCAAAGGACGACGTTCAGGACCTTTTGCGCATTCGGCGGCAGGTTCCGTTCGGTGCCAAAAATAACTTTGCGATGGAAACGGCCGCGAGCCTCATCGATCAGTTTGCCGCTATCTCGAACGGGGTCTTCATCGCGATGATAGTTATTTCTTCTGTGGGCCTAATGATCGGCGGAATTGGAGTGATGAATATAATGCTTGTTTCCGTCACGGAACGCACGCGGGAGATCGGCATCAGGAAGGCAATCGGTGCAAAGCAGAAAGATATTTTAATGCAGTTCCTAATAGAGGCGGCTACCCTCACAGGTTTTGGTGGGCTCGTTGGCCTGTTGATTGGCTATGGGATCTCGCTCCTGATCAGAATTGTATTTCCGTCGTTCGTGCCTTGGTGGGCGCCGCCAATGGGCTTTGGGGCAAGTGTAATTATCGGTTTAGTGTTCGGGCTGTTTCCCGCATGGAAAGCAGCCCGACTTGATCCGATCGAATCGCTCCGATACGAATAATTTCCTAGAACAACAGGGCTCCGACAACCTTGAACGTCACACCGACAAGGGCAAGTATCAGCACGATCGCCCACGCCGCACCGGACGAGATCTTGCCAACCTTCTGTAATCCAATGGCGGCGAGAACCCAGCCAATTATCGCAAACAGGTCGAGCGAACTCGCTAATGCCGTCAACACGGGCTGAGCCTTGGCATCGAGGAAAAAGCCCGGATTAGCCTGAATCAGGCCCTGTTGGGCCCGGCCGATCTCTATGTCGTCCGGGTTCTTCAAGAACAGCACAAGCAAATTCGTAATAGTAAACAGTAACGTTTGCGGTATTGATGAGTACACGTAAACAGCAACCCCACGCAAGAACGTCGCCGATCCGCCCATCGCATTCACTCCGAGCCAATACAGCAGGCCGCCGATAACGAATACAATGATCATCACGATCGGCGTCGCACCATAGGTAATATACTTCGCGATCGGACCGGCCTGCTGCTCAACGATCTTATCTTTGTCCTCTTTCGACATATCTGCCGTCCGAGCACTGGACTCGATACGGCTCCGAACGATCGATTCGAGACCGATCTTCTCGACAAATTCGATCAGGAAAATCGAAAACAGCACGATCAAAAGAATGCTGCCGAGTATGAACCGAGGTTTTCGACGCAGGTCCTCAAAGGTATTTCCGGGCTCGATAAAGATGTTCGCGATCGTGCCGACCTCGGACATTTGTGCCGCTTCGGCGGCCGG
>JANLTF010000088.1:0-6530 GCA_031362825.1 Acidobacteriota bacterium
AACACATACCGCCGTTCCATTTCTTCGAGCGTCGGGCGAAAGGACTCGCGATCGCGTATATCGAACGAACCGGCGGAACTCGCCGCTATTTTCGGCGGCAGATCTTCGACTGCGATCTCGCCTGAACAGAGTATCGCGGCACGTTCGATAGCGTTTTCGAGCTCGCGAACGTTTCCGGGCCAGCCATAATCAACGAGAGCCGACATAGCATGAGAGCCGACCGCGATCGGTCCGTCTTCTCTACCTCGTACCGCTTTCACTGCGAAATGCCTTACGAGAAGCGGAATGTCTTCGCGCCGTTCGCGAAGAGGCGGCACGGTGATCTGGAGTACGTTGAGCCTGTAAAACAAATCCTCGCGAAAGCGGCCCTCGGCTACTTCGGTTTCCAGATCTCTGTTCGTCGAGGCGATAATGCGGGCGTCGAACGGCTTGGATACCGACGAACCGACGGGCGTTACCTCGTGCTCCTGCAAGGCACGAAGCAGCTTTACCTGCAGCACCTGCGGCATCTCGCCGATCTCGTCGAGAAAAAGCGTGCCGCCCGATGAGCTGCGGAACATTCCCGTGCTCTCGACGACGGCACCTGTAAAGGCCCCTTTTACGTGCCCAAAAAGCTCGCTTTCGAGCAACGATTCCGGCAATGCACCGCAATTTATGGCGAGAAAAGGCCCGTCCGAGCGGCTGCTGTTAAAGTGCAGCGAACGTGCGATCAGCTCTTTGCCTGTGCCGCTCTCGCCCTGTATCAGGACGTTCGCGTTTGTGTCGGCGACTTTATTAACTAGTGCGAAGACCTGTTGTATCGCGTCGCTTTTGCCTATGATCTCGGCGAAATTGTACTGTTTCTTGATCTCGCGGCGGAGCAGGCGATTCTCGTGAAAAAGCTGACGCTGAGTCGCCGCATTCTTGACGGTTTGCAGCAGATCTTCGTTTACAAAGGGTTTTGTAATGTAATCGTAGGCACCTTTTCTAAGGGCCGCGACAGCCGTATCGACCGAGGAATACGCCGTCATCACGATCACGACGGCTTCGGGCTCGAGCGATTTTATCTGATCGAGAAGCTGTAAACCGTCGGCCCCGGCCATTTTGATATCGGTCAACGTTACCGCGATCTCGTTCTGCGTAAAGACATCGACAGCCGTTTCGGCACTATCGGCGGAGAGAACCGAATAGCCCGAGCCGGTCAAAAGCTGACGCAAAATAGATCGCATCAGTTCTTCGTCTTCGACTACGAGAATATTCGGCTTGGTCATATTGGACACGCGAATCGGACAGAAATTTAGTCTATCACAAGGTTTTATTGTTCATCCGCGTTCGTGTTAGCATCAAATATTATCTTGTTGATACGATGCGGTTTACTAAGCTATTTATCCCGGTTTTGCTCGCCATTTTGTTGGTCGGAGAAGCGTTTTCCCAGCAAACAAATCCGGTCGAGCGTCAGGTAACAAATCCGATCACCGACACGCCAAATATCAACCCGATCACGCCCGAGCAAAACATCGCTGCACCAAAACCAAAGAAAAAACCAAGCGTCGAACCGGAAGGTGGAGACGGCGACGTGGTGGTCTATTCCGACAAACAATCGGTCTCAGGCGGCCCCGGAAAGCGGGTCGTCACGCACGAAGGCAACGTCGATGTCCGTTATGGTATTTATCGCCTGCAGGCAGAAAAGGTTGTGATCTACGAGTCTGAAAACAAGATGGAGGCGACGGGCAGCGTCATCTTTGACCAGGGCGACGACCAGCGAATCACCGGGGCGAAATCCGTCTGGAACTACAAGACAAAGCTCGGCACGTTCGAAGACTCGACCGGTTTTACTAACCAGACCGACGACGGGACGGTGATCTATTTCACCGCGGAACGCGTCGAAAAAACGGGAGCCAACGAGATCGTCGTCATAAACGGAGAGTTCACCGCTTGCGACGAAGCGACACCGAAATGGAGCTTTACGGCAAAGCGCGCCAAGATAACGCTCCGCGACAAATTGAAGCTGCGTAACGCAAAATTCCGTATTAAGGGAATTCCCGTTATGGTCGTGCCGTACGCAACGGTTCCGATCAAACAGCGTGACCGCCAGTCGGGCTTTCTCACTCCGACCGTCGGATATTCTCAGGTCAAAGGGTTTTCGATCTCCGGAGCCTATTTTCTGACGCTTGGCAGATCGGCGGACATAACGTTTCGCACAGATCTATATTCTTCTCGAGGAGTCGGTTACGGTGTCGATGTCAGGACGCGGGCGAACTCGCGGTCGTACTTCGATTTTGGCTTTTTCGCCGTAAAAGATCGTATTTTCGGCCCGAAGGCCAGCGCGGAAAATCCGGATCAGGGCGGCTCGATCGTTTACGCACAGGGCGTGCATTATTTCTCGAACGGTTTTACGGCGTCGGCGGATGTCCGCCTTACCTCGAATCTTGCGTTCCGTCAGGTCTTTACCGAGGGAATCCAACAGATCATCTCGCCGATCGAGGTCTCGCAGGTTTACGTAAACAAGAGCTGGAATAATTACACGCTCAATTTCCTAACGCGTTCTCAGGTGATCTCGATCCCGAATGTCCGCATCAAAACGCGCAATTTGCCGAGCGTAAGCTTTGAGAAGCGTCCGTCGCGGCTCTCGTTCATGGACAGCGTATATTTCTCGTTCAAGACGAGCGTCGAGGGCGTGTCTCGGCGCGAGGAAGTCGATAATCGTGCGCTATATACGCAAATGACCGGTAACAATCCGGTCCTGACACCGGCTCTCGGTCAGCGGTTTGACGTTTATCCGCAGTTTATCATACCGTTTCGGACCAAGTACTTTAATTTCACTGCGACTGCCGCGGCCCGCGTGACGTATTATTCTAATTCTTTTGACGACATGCGTCGCGTCGTCGGGCGTGATGTGATCAGGAAGTACGGACAATTCGAGTTTGATATTCGGCCCGTAGCTCTTGCACGCAATTTTTATGGCAAGAACAAGGCATTCCGTTTTCGGCACGTCATCGAACCGTTTCTGACCTATCGGTTTGTCGGCGGAGTCGATAATTTTGAGAAGATCATCAGGTTCGACTATGTCGACACGGCGACCAACACCAACGAGATAGAATACGGCGTGACCAACCGTTTTTACACCCGAAAATACGGCGAGGCCGTCACCGATGAAGCCCGCAAAGCGTTAGCCGAGAAGAGCGCCGGAGAGCCGAACGCTCTTTCGATACAGCCGTACGAGATATTTACGCTGACGGTAAGGGGGAAGTATTTCTTCGACAAGACATTTGGCGGGGCACTAAATCCGGGCCGCCGAAATCAGATCGAGCCGATGACTGCGATGAGTTTTTACACGTTCGGCGGCATTCCGCGACGGTTTTCGCCGCTCAGTATTGATGCCACCTATCGCCCGCGTAAGACTGTCTTTGCAAGTACTCGTCTGGACGTCGGTGTGCATGGCGACGGCGTCAGGGCGATATCGGCGACCCTCGGATATGAGCAGAAACTGTTCAAGGTCTTCCAAACGTTCTATTACACTCGAGCCGTGACGCTGATACCGTCGCTCGCCCAATATGCCAATCTGAACGGCAAAGAGCCAGGCACGCTCCGCGGAGCCCAGTGGAGCCCGTCCGTTTTTGTCGGCAGCCGCGACCGGGGGCCTTATGGCGGTGCGTCGTTCTTTTTCGATTTCGAAAACCGCCGAGCCGCCGGCTTCACACCGCTCATCAGCTCGCTCTACACCGTCGGCTACGCCTACGACTGCTGCTCGCTCGCCCTCCAATACTCCACCTTCAACATCGGCGTCCGCAAAGAAAACCGCCTAACCTTCTCCTTCCGCCTAAACGGCATCGGCACCGTCGGCACCGAACAATTCGGGCTGGGGATGAGGTAGTGTTGCGGACTTTCTCTACCCGGCATTGACTCCTTTTATCAAATCCAGTACCCGAACAGCAAGCGAAGCGGAAGAGTCTTTTCCATAAAGTTCTTGCGTATTGCGAAGCGGCTGCGAATATAAATAGTCACTCTGAAAGATGCCGTTTTCGCCCACCCAACCCAAGTCGGAATTGACAAGTTTGCCGTTAACGTCTTTGATGCCCACGGAATTCATCGTCTTAAGGAACTCGTACGCAATTATTCCGTGACCGATCGCTGTCGGATGCACACCATCAAGGCTGAATAAACCACCCTGTTTCAGCTTTCCTTCCGTGTCAGCGTGATAATACTTAGTGTTCACCGGCGGATACAGGAATTTTAAGGCGTCCGGTAACTGGTACGGCGGGTTTCCGGCGTTCCGTTTGTACGCCAGATCCTCGAGCATTTTACAGGTATCTACAATGACATAACGCCCTTCATTCGGCCCAGTGTTTAGTTTAGCGACTTCTTCGGCGATTATCCGATTATACGCGCGAATACAGTTGTCGATGTGTACGGCATCCTGCATTGTTAGGTATCGCCCCGTCTCGATTGCAAATTCTTCTTCAAACGGGAAGTATGTGTAGTACTTATAATACAGGCTCGAACCCTGCTTTTGCTTACCATCGACGATCTTTTCGACCGGAACCTCGGTAGTCTCGCCGATTCCCTTAGCAAGTGGAGCAATCGTAACGAGTGGTACTGTCCCGATAAGTACCTTCCAGTCATCTTTCAGGTTCTTTGACATGATCGAATCAACTTGCTTGATCATCACTTGGTAATCAGCTCGAAAGTCGTCGGGATGCCATAGGTTCCATCGGAACACAGATCGCTTTAAATGTTCATATTCATAGGGTCTTCCGGCAGCATTCAGGCCGTTAGGAGTTTGGTTGATTCTAAGATTGATGACGGTACCGAGAGCATTATTTGCGCCGAGCCAGAGAATGAGGTTCTCGACACCTTCGGCTTCTACCTTTTTTGCATTCTTATCAACTACGTCGTTGCCGCTTTTATCCTTACCTGTCGCGTGGAGACAGAGCCAGTCGATCTGGCTGAAATCATCGAAGTTTTCGTCCAGTGACGGATTCAACACCTTGAGAGCGGTTCGATACATCGGGTTATCAGGCCCGAACGTTATTAAACTGTCCTTCGTGGGCTTTTGTTTGTTAAATATTATTTCTTTACAGATACGAGGAGTGACCTGAAACGAATCGGCGACATCAAATCCCCATACGGCAACATTGTTAAAGTACTGCGTGTGATCGTCGTAGGGATTTTCCGCTCGGCCATCGCCGCGTTCGTAAAAGTCTTCGGCCCGGTCGACGATCCGGTTGATCGTTTGTAGTACTGTTAGCCATTCAAAACCGCCGATATTCGACCCGTACCGGCTCTGTAGTTCGCGCATCAGATATTCAATATCGAGCGGGATGCCAACGTTGTTCCAGTCGGCAAAACGGTAATCGACGTTGGGCGTCAGCCCCAACTTTCTGGCGATCAAGGTCGAAAAGGAATTGTCCGTCCGCGCTGCCGCGAGCGACATGAATCCCTGAGATACACTGTCTCCGATTGTAAATAGTTTCATAGTTTTTTTTCTTGTCCTGTTTGATTGACTCAATTTCGGTCTGGGCGACAAAATACTACTGATTAATGATCCTGACATTGGCCCAAACCCCGTAACTCTTTTTCTCTGGAGTTAAGGGGCAAAGCTCGATATCACCCACAACCACGGCTCGATTATCCTTAGCGGTCGCCCCGATAACGTCTCCCGCACTATGAGGGCATGCGTGTGGAGTCCGAATATATGTACCCTCAGTTATTACTATCTCGGTCTTGTCTTTTAAGTCTTCGATCCTGACCGAATTACTGACACTTTTGACTTTAATCCACGTTTTCTGGTCTGCGCTGGCCTCACCGATGTAAATCCATCCCGCAGGCTGTTCTTGGGTGGCCGTGTTCCTGATCTTGAGGTCGCGGCCGGTAACTGAAAGTAGGGACAAAATATCGCCAAGGTCTGATCTTACTTTCGACCCGTCGGGTTTCTCCTTCAAACTCGACTCTAAATTCTTCTCAAGTTCTTCCAGTTTCGCGGTCGCTTGCGTGATATTTGTGGACGTTTTCGTAATGGCCTTAATGTAACCGTTCAGCTCGAAGGACTGGAAATTGGTTACCAGATATTTCGCCCCGCTTTTGAGGCCCGACTCGTTAATGCTCCGGTTAATGATCGAGGGACTAATCAACAGAATCAAGAGGACGCACCCCAGAGCCACTTTATAGAAACCCACTTCTGAGATACCTCGGGCCAAAACGCCAAGAATGCTCTCACGATCCCTTTCGCTACCAGTTGGCGTGACCTGAGCCCTTGAATTCTCGATTAGTTTCGCTACTGCGTCAACTTTTGCACCGCGACTCGATTTATCATCGTCACCTCTGATCGCCTCAAGAGCGTCCGTGACGGCAAGGTCGGAGGATGTTCTAACCTTTTCGATCTTAGTTTCTATAGCGTTGTTGACATGTTCCAGCCTGATCCCGCCGTCTCTAACCGTGCTCTTTCCGACAAACGTTTCAACGAGATAGGTTCCGAGTCGCAATAATATATTTCCAAACATATCTTTTGTTCTCTCAAGTCATCAGGTTATCTTTCCGCTAAAGTGCGGCAA
>JANLTF010000120.1:0-22539 GCA_031362825.1 Acidobacteriota bacterium
ACCAATTACGGTGCGGTCCAGTTCGGTGCGGCGGGCGATGTGCCTGCGGCCGCCGATTACGACGGCGACGGTAAGGCCGACGTAGCGATATTCAGGCAAGGCACTTGGTACATCCTGAACTCGGCAACCGGAACGGTCCGCATTGATTTCTGGGGAATCAACGGTGATCGAGTAGTGCCTTCAGCATACACGGCTCAATGACCGGCAAACTGCTGTCACTCCAGGCCGAATATAATGAGCTTTGCCAGCGGATCAAGCCCATCGATGGCGAATACACGATCCTCACCGAACGCGAAGACGTTGGCGTTGCTCATATCGAGTTCGCGGACGGCGAATACCACTACATCGTCACCGAACGCGGCCTCGACCTTGAAAGAAGATCGACCGCCGATCGACGCGAAATACTGTATTGGTTGATCTACAGTCTCACGTTTTGGATGGGCGTCGCGTTTGAGTTCGAAAATCGCTTAGAAAATGGGCTTGATGGTCGGCGTGTGATGTTTGCACATTGGCTCGAACAAATGAAAAAGGCCGATCAGGCGATGGCTGACCGGCTCGAGAACGATATTGCCGCTATACTTGCGGCAAATCCATTTGTCGATCAAGCCTGATCGGCCTGTGCCGCTCGGCTTTTACGATTGACAAAATACGCGACCGCTCCGAAAACGCCCGCCATTACTACAAAAACAACCCCGATCACCGGATCATTTGGCAACGCATTACCTTTGAAACCAATGCTCAGGCCGAACAAATAGTTGATAAACGTGCCAAGGGCCGCTAGTGCGAACGCAACCGCGCCGAGATTTACTGCGATAACAAGAAAATTTTTCATAAACCTTACGCTCCAAGATGTTTGGTTAATACAACGACATTTGAACGTAAGGTTTTCTTACTTCTTGCACGACCTTTTTAGATAAAATTTAGCGGTTTGTTTTGACCGATCAGGCCGTGTTTCTCGGCTAGGTTGAAATACAGCTCCATTCCCTGTTGCATCTTGTCGTCGATCGAATAGGAGATGTTGTTTGAGAGGTAATCACGCATTTCGCCGCGGCCGAGGTGGATGTCCGATTCGTAATTGGCGACGATCTCATCGATATGTGCGAGGCCTTCGTCGCGAGCCGACGCAAAATCTATTGAAACACTGTCGCGCCCTGTCATCCACATTGCGAAGACGAAACCGAGTCCGGTGTGTTGATGCCACAGTTCTGCTAGATCGAACTTACGCACTTCGGTCTTTGGCCTTTGGTCTTCGGTTTTTGACTCCGCAATTTTTAACGCCGGATCGCCGATCAGCAATGCCGCGTGCGAATCGGTGAGCATCGCGTCGATATTAGGTTCCTCATCTTTCCATTCGGGTTCGAAACCGAGAAATTCGCGAAATATGATCTTGGTCAGGGCGACCGATGTTCGTGACGAAACGTCTAGCGAGACGCTTCGAACGTCCGTGAGGTCCATGCCGTTGGTCACGAGACAGACGCTGCGAACGCGCGTCCGGGCACCGACGCAGACGTCCGGAATCAAGCGAACGCCATCGAGCATCTGATACGCGATCACGGGCACAAGGGCCGCGTCGACGCGGTCCTGAGCCAGCAATTCGGCGGAGCGTGCCGGAGCGGTGTCCATGATGACCTCGACAAGGCCGCGATTCTTGCCGTACAGGAACGACCACACGAGCGGTGCGGTGTTTGAGTAGCTTGAGGCTGAGATGCGGGGCGTGTTCATCAATTAGAAATTTTCACGCAAAGACGCAAAGAACGCAAAGAAGGAAGAAATTCACCAAAGAGGCACAGAGGACAACGAGTAGTTTCGAGTCATAGATTCATCGGCAACTTCATTTTTGCCTTCCTCTGTGCTCTCTGTGCCTCTGTGGTGAATTTTTTCTTAATCGATTATTCTATTCCCGTGAAAATATACGATATTACAGTCACGATCGATGCCGAAACGCCGATCTACAAGGGCGATCCCGGCGTGGAGATCGAATCATTTAAGGCGATATCGCGTGGCGATTCGGCGAATGTTTCGCAAATTTCGATCGGCGTTCACACAGCGACGCACATTGACGCTCCGAACCATTTTATCGACGGAGCAAAACGCATCCACGAGATCGACCCTGCAAAACTCGTAGGTCCGTGCCGCGTGATCGCTGTTCCCGAAGATGTGATCGCTATCGAACCCGAACATGTCGGCAATATCGACGGCGTGGAACGAATAATTTTCAAAACGCAGAACTCCGCATTTTGGGCTGAGCCGGAACGCGGATTTCGCACCGATTTTTCGTATCTGACACCGGCGACGGCGAAGCTGCTCGCCGATAACGGCATCGTTCTCGTCGGCATCGATTATCTATCAATAGAAAAAAGCGGCTCGCCCGGCCATCCGGTGCATATCGCTTTGCTCGAAAAAGAGATCGTCATTCTCGAAGGCGTCGATCTCCGCGAGGTGCCGCCCGGCGACTACGAACTGATCTGCGCACCGCTAAAATACGACGGCGCAACCGGCGACGGCTCGCCCGCGAGGACGTTTCTTACAACACGAGAATAGGAATTTGCCACCGCTTGCACGGATAACACCGATTGATTTTAGTCTTATCCGTTTTGATCTGTGTTAATCTGTGGCCAATTTCTCCCTTCCTTATGAACGTCAACGACAAAACCTACCGCGAGACCGTTTACAATATCGTTCGTCAGATTCCGGTCGGCATGGTAATGACGTACGGCCAGCTTGCGATCGTTTTGGGCGAAGGCTATACGGCGCGGACGGTTGGTTATGTGATGCACGGAGCGGACGAAGGCGTGCCGTGGCAGCGTGTTATCAATTCGCAGGGAAAATGCTCTACCGGACGGCTGACCATGCCGCTCAATTTACAGCAGGAACTGCTCGAAGCCGAAGGCGTTGTGTTCAGCGAAAAAGGAAAGTGCGATCTGCGGAAATTTCAGTGGTTCCCTGAAGGATTTGAGCGAGACGATGACAGGCAGTCATTGCTATTCTAAACTCTTGGCTGGCAGCTGAAAGCTCGTAGCTGGCGGCTGGAATTTAAGCTAAGCGCAGAAAAAGCAGAGTTTTGAATACCAGCCATCAGCCGCCAGCTATCGGCTGCGAGCCAGAAAAAGACTAGCGTCCCCACTTCAGTTTATCTCTCAAAACATCAAAATAGTTCCGGTTTGCGGGTTGGACGAGGTTAAATGTAGTTTCGCTTTTACGGATGATGACACGATCGTCGGCTTGCATCCGGTGGCCGGTTTGGCCGTCGAAGGTGAGGAAAACGCCTTCGTTCGCATCTTTTAGGTGTAGTTCGATCTCGGCCTCGTCGGGGACGACGATGGGGCGATTGGTGAGCGTGAACGGGCAGATCGGCGTCAGGACGACGGCGTTCATCGAAGGATAGACGATCGGGCCGCCGGCTGAGAGATTGTATGCGGTCGAGCCGGTCGGCGTCGCGACGATCAGGCCGTCGGCCCTGAATTTATTGACGAACAGGCCGTCAAACTGCACGTCTATATCGATAATACGTGCGAGAGCCGCTTTGTTTATGACGACATCGTTGAGGACGCGTCCGGTAGCGACGCTCGTCTCGCCGCGGCAATGTTCGGCATCGAGCATCACACGGCGGTCAACCTCGTATTCGCCTTGGATGATCGATTCGAGCGCCGTGAACATCTCCTCGATACGAAAATCCGTCAGATATCCAAGACTGCCATAATTGACCCCGAGAACGAGAGCATCGGCATTGCCGACCATTCGAGCAGCCGAGATCATCGTGCCGTCGCCACCGAGCACGACGATCAGGTCAGCGTCGGAGATCAATGTCGGTTCGTGCCGCGAGTCGCTTGCGATGTACGGCTCACCGGTCTGCTCGATGCCATGCGCGGCCAGCCAACTACCGAGTTCGACGGCTGTCGCCATTGCTTCGGCGTGGTTCGGCTTTACTACGATCCCGACCGATCTGATCTGTTTTGTTTCCATCTGGCTCACCGCGTGCGCAAACTAATAATCCGCGAATTGCATCGAAACATCAAGCAATTTGACGCGAAAAAGCGCCTGTTTACGGGCGCGTCGACACTACCCGCATTGGATTTTGACGCGCATTTTGCTAAGATTGCGGTTTGTCCCTTATGACAATCAGATTCTAAGCCCAAGGTTTGTAGGTATTACTCGATGCTAAAGTTCTTTAATCGTCTCGAAAAAACACGTAATTTTTTCATTCTTATTTTTGCGGTCATCATGGTCGTCAGTCTTGTTTTTTGGAACAGGAGTTCGACGAACACTGCGGCCGGATCGAACCTCACGCGGAGCACCGAAACGGTAGCATCCGTTTCCGGCGAAAAAATAACAGTTGGCGAGGTCGCGACGCAAAAAGAGCAATATAGCCAGATGATGCAGGGCCGAAGTATGCCGGCCAAATCGATGCTTGAAGGGCTGATCGCGAGCCGCATCTCGCGTATTGAGGCCGAACGCCTTGGTCTGACGGCGAGCGATGCCGAGGTTGCCGCAGCGATCCGCGAACAGAACAAGCCTGAAGATGGCAAGGCGTTCGATCAGGAACGCTATGAAATGAATGTCCGCGAGCAGTTTGGCAGCATCGCCGCCTACGAACAGCGTGTCCGCGACGATGTCAGCAGCCGAAAGCTCAACGCCTTTATCAGCGCGGGCGTGACTGTTTCCGAAGAAGAGGTCCTCAGCGATTTTCAGAGAAAGAACACTAAATTTGACCTTTCGTACGTTTCGGTCAGCAGCACCGATCTTTCGAAAACGATCGTCCCGACTGACGCGGAATTACGTGAATATTTCGACAAGAACAAGCAAAGCTATTACATCGGCGTTCCGCAAAAGAAGATCAAGTATATTTTCGTAAATACTGCCAAGATCGGCGAAAAGCTGACGATTCCCGAAGCTGACCTTCGTGCCGAATACGACAAGTTGCCGGCGGACAAGCGAACTGCCGGAGCACTCGGACAGGAGATCGTGCTGCGTGTGGCAAAACCGGAGTTCGATTCGCAGGTTCAGAGCAAAGCCGCAGATCTCGTCCAGCAGATGAAAACGAAGAACGGCGGAATTGTCTCGGAAGAAGAATTTGCCGTAATTGCGAAAGGACAGAGTGAAAATCCGGTGTCGGCTCCAGGCGGCGGCAAGCTTCGCGGCCCGGTTCGCGAAGACCCAAGCAAAAAGGATGATCCGTATCAGCGGCTCATTTCAATGAAGCCCGGCGAGATAACCGAGCCGATCAGCTATCAGAACCGCTATTTCATACTTCGCCGCGGCGAAGATGTGCCGAAACCGTTTGAAGATGCGAAGAAAGAACTCGATGTCAGCCTTCGCAACCGTCGTGCCTACGCGGTCGCGGCTGATCTTGCGCAAAAGGTTGCCGATTCGCTCAAGGCAAGCAAAGATCCGGCAAAGGCCGCTGCCGAATTTGCCGCTCAGGCGAATATGAAACCGGCAGATATGATCAAAGAGACCGGTTATGTGAAACCGGGCGACAATATTCCGGACATCGGTACGTCGCCGCAGTTTGAGGAAGGCATCGGCCCGCTCGAGACCGTCGGTGATGTTGGTGAAAAGACGCCGATCCAAAATGGATTTGCGATACCGATGCTCGCCGATAAAAAAGAGCCGCGTGACGCCGAATTTGACGAGGTCAAGGCTCAGATCGTCGATGTCGTCAAACTCGACAAGGCACGCACGCAGGTCGAGGAGATCGCCAAACAGATCGCCGCGGGATCGGCAAATGCAGCCGCACTCGCCGGAGCAGCAACGGCCAAAGGAATGACGGCAAAAGATCAAAAGGCTTTCGTATTAGGTACACCGCTCGGCGAAGGCTCTTCGGCCTCGACGAACGAAGCGTTTGAAGACGCGATCTACGCGATGAAAGTCGGTGACGTAACAAAGGCGCCGATCAAACTTGGTGACAATTGGGTGATCGTCGGCGTTACAAAACGTGAGGATGCTAAGACCGAGGAATTTGCTAAACAGCGCAGCAGCCTGTTCGAGCAAAAGCTTTCAACTAAACGCTCGGCAATTTTCAGCGACTATCTGGCTGCGACCAAAAAGCGGTTTGAAGATGCCGGTTACATCAAGATATACAAAGAAGCCCTTGATAAGATCGACGCTCCCGTTCCCGGAGCCGAGGCTCCTGGCGGCATGCCAGGAGGCATTCCCGGATTTCCTGGCGGTATGCCCGGCGGAGCGCCCGGACAGTAACGAACGATCGATCAATGATCGACGGATACCCGGCATGACGACCTCGTCAGCCGGGTATTTTTTTGTTTACTTGCGATGGAGAATGTGATATTTTTCCTACATTTCAACCGTTTAGGAGACCATATGACAATCATCCGACGCTTCGCCCCTCCGCTGGCACTGCTTGCGTGTATTTTCGCGCTTGGCTTTGTTTCCGACGCTCAGGCACAACGAGTATTTAGGGCCACTCTCGATGGCACTCAGGAAGTCCCGTCAGTCACCGCGACAACAGCGGCGGGAACCGGAACAGTGGAATTGAACGTCGCCGAAACCTCGATCGCGGTCACGATGTCGTTCTCCGGTCTATCCAGCAACCAGATCGCAGCGCACATTCACGGCAACTCCCCGCGAGGGGTCTCGTCAGGGGTTCTCTTCAATGTCGGCTCATCCGGTACTACCAGCGGTGTGTTTTCGTTTAATCAGCCCGTGACGCCGGCTGATGTCGTGAATCTAAAGGCCGGGTTATGGTATTTCAATGTCCATAGCGCAAATTTTGGCGGCGGCGAGATACGCGGCCAGATCGAAGCAGATTGCGCGAATCTGCCTATAGGACTCGTCTCGTGGTATCGCGGCGAAGGCAATGGACTCGATCAGAACAGCCTCAACAATGGAACCGTACTGAGCGCAACCACATATTCGAGCGGCAAAGTTGGACGGACATTTAATTTTCCTGGGACGGCGAATTCCGGCGTTACGATACCGCATAATACAAATCTCGACGTCAACCCATCGGGTTTTAGCGCCGAATTTTGGATGAAGAGCAATGGGTCACAGGCTGCCCAAGTCGATCTTCTGGAGAAATCGCACGGGTTTGTGGACTCGACGGGATGGGCATTTCAGGCCGAACCGGGCGGGACAACGATCGGATTTTTTATCGGCGCCGGTGGTGGCGGAGATACGAATTTCATTGGTGTCACGTCGCTTGTTAATCCTTTCGACGGTAATTACCATCATATCGCCGGCACTTGGGACGGAAGCAATATCCGATTGTATATCGACGGCGTACTTCAAGGAACAACGCCGTTTACATCGCCCGTTAATAACACGCGTGCCGTAAACATCGGCTTTGCCTCGGGCGGCGGCACACCCACGAGGCGATTCAACGGAATCGTTGACGAAGTAGGCATCTTTAGTCGTTCTATGACAGCCGCAGAGATCGCCTCGATCTACAACGCCGGAGCTGCAGGCAAATGTCCGCCATGCATCGGAACCCCGGTCGGCCTGGCCGAGTGGTGGACAGCGGATGGAAGCGCTCTCGGCGTTCGTAATCGCAACAACGGCGTTCTGAGCGGCGGTGCAACATTTAGTGAGGGGATGAATCAAAGCGCTTTTTCGTTCGATGGTGTAAACGGCCAAGTCACGCCGGCGAATGATTTTACGGGAATGACGCGGGCGACGATCCAAGCCTGGATAAACCCAAGTGTGCTAACCGGCGGCTACACCGATGGCACGCTTCCCGGACTAACGCGCCGAACTGCGGCCGGCGGGGTCATTGATTGCCGGGACTGGTCGATCGGATTATACGGCGGCAAACTCGGGGCGTTTTTCCGGAATAATCTCGGGGGCGGATGTCCGGTCAGCGTGCTCCAGGCGAACAGCATCACCGTTCAAACAAACACCTGGTATCATGTAGCGCTCACGCTCGACGGCGGCACCGCCCGGCTTTACGTTGACGGTGTTGAGCAAGCCTCTGGAGCCACGGCACCGAATTTCACTCTGGCGGAACAGTTCCGCATCGGCCAAGCGTTCTGCTGCGCGGGCGACAGCTTTGGCGGCCGGGTCGACGAGGTGGAGGTTTATAGCCGAGCTCTCTCGCCCGCTGAGATCGCCGCAGCCGCAAACGCAGGCCGCTCGTGTAAATGCAAACCCGGAGCGACGGCGGCGCCCAGTGGCCTCGTCGGCTGGTGGGGCGGGGACGGCGATGCGAGGGATATTTCGGGCAACGGGATAAACGGGTCGCTGGTCGGCGGCACAGGCTTGGCCGTTGGAAGGGTCGGGCAGGGATTCAGCTTTGACGGTATTGACGATAAGGTGTCTATACCGCACAACGCCAATCAGAATACTGGCTCTCAGATCACTATCGAGGGCTGGGTGTACCCGGACAGCTACGGTCACGGGCGGCCAATTCTAGAAAAACGCTCCGCCGGAAATGTAGGCGGATGGGACCTCGAGACGGTCACGAGTCCGTTCGGCAATATCAACAGCCTCGGCTTTTATATCTGGATCGGCGGGTCGGTACAGAGCCTGTTCACGCCCAGTAACAGCCTGTCTGTCGGTGTCTGGCAACACGTTGCCGCCACCTATGACGGCACGACAATGCGCGTCTTTGTAAACGGCGTCGAGATTGCAAGCCGGGCGCAGTCGGGCTCGATCGACGCCTCAACAGAACCGCTCGGTATAGGCAATAACGTCGTAAACCCAAATGGATTTGTTTGGCATGGCGGATTAGACGAGATCTCACTATACAATCGCGGCCTTACGGCGGCGGAGGTCCAGTCGATCTACAATGCCGGGCTCGCCGGCAAGCTAAAACAGACGGTCACTCAGTTTAATCCGTTTGCCGAAAACCGCGAGGTAAAAGGCCGGGATTCGGGCGTGGGATTCGGGCCGGTAACGACGGTTGGGGACGCGACGATCTTCTTCCAAGGAACGTCCAATACGCCGGGCCTGACGCAGTGGATGCCGATCTTGCAATCCAAACTGCCGCGGCTGCCGACTAACTGGCAGGGGCTGACCTATGATATTTCAACGTCCTGGCAATACACCGGCATAAATTCGGTCTGCTTTAGGGTGCCTTCGTTTACTCCGGCACAGTTTAGCAGCTTGAGGGTCTATCATCTTGAATCGGATAATTGGGTAAACCGAACGAATACCGGTTCGATCTATCCGAACCTTTGTACAAACTCGCTCACGTCGCTGTCGCCGTTTGCGATCGGCAATCTGATCCCGAACGCAGCAAACGTCAACGTCGGCGGACGCGTGGTAACGGCGGGTGGCAACGGCGTTTCCAATGCTGTTGTTTACTTTACCGACTCGCAAGGCGTGACTAGGACGGCACGAACGGGTTCATTGGGCTACTTCAGATTCGATGACGTGCTCGCCGGTGAGACGTATGTCGTTGTGATCGGCCACAAACGTTACACCTTCGCACCTCGTGTCGTGACGGTCGAGGATGAAATAACGGAGCTTGATTTTGTAGCAATCGAATAAGGCCGGTCCATCCATTACGGTCGATCACCTGACACGCTGATCAGCATGGCTTTAATGTGGTCAAGTTCGACACGGCGCTTCGCGTTATCGGGAGCGGTAGCTGCTAGCATTTCAAAGATCGGCAAAGCCGTTCGGAAGTTTGAGATGGCCGACGACTTATCCCCTTTCCTGAGTGCTATTTCGCCGTGCCGCGTATAGGTCATTGCCAGATCCTGTTGCCAGTCGAGATTGATCGGGTCGAATGTGGTCAGTTCGAGAAAAACGGCGTGGGCCTGTTCGTAGTTCTCGATGGCCTTGGCGACATCGCCTCTTTGAACGTAAGCATCGGCAAGGAATCGCTGTGAATTTGCGATACGATGGCGTGTCATCTGGTTCTCCTTGTCTGTCTGCCATACCTTGCGATAGGCGGCGAGAGCTTTTTCGAGATTCTCGATCGCAATATTGGTGACACCCTTTTTCGCCATCGCTTTGCCGTACTCCAACTGCGAATCGGCCAGTGAGTAAAGTTCGGCGAGATTCTCTTTATCGGCAGCCAATACGCTGGCCTGAACCTTGATAGCTTCTTCAAAACTCTGTTTCCCGCGAGCTATATCGCCCGCCTCAACAAGAGCGACTCCGTGCCATGTATATGCACTGCTAAGATCATGCTTGAATTCGGTGTTATCCGCCTCTTTGTCAACTATCTGTTTTTCGATGTCCAGCCATTTATCGTAGTCCGCGACCGCCTCTTTCACATTTCCCATCTCTTTTTTTACGAAAGCGACAAAAGACAATACGATGCCGTACGACCGGAGATATCTGATGTTCTCGGGATCCGCATCCCGCAACGACTGAAAGGTACTGAGAGACTTTTCGTAATATGACAATGCGTCGCTAAGGGAACCGCTGCGGACGATCGTCTGGCCGACCATCGAATAGCTGCGTGCCATTTGCCTTCGAACTTCGAGGTTCTCGGGTTCGAGTTCGCTAGCCAACTTTAGTGCGTCCAGTGCAAGAACATAATGGTCGCGGGCTTCGCTGAGACGGCCGCTTGTCATCTGAGCATTCCCGATGTTTTGATGACTGAGGGCGACGTTCATAGAATTCTCGACCGACCGGCTCGCTGCAAAAACTTCCTGTCGCAGCCTCAGGGCCTTTTGATGGCTGATCAAGGCTTCGGACGTCTTTCCGGTAAATGGCCTGAAAAGGTCCGACTGCACATCGCCTATCTTTTCGTATGCTGCGGCGAGTTCGCTTTTGAGATCGAGGTCGTCTGCGGATTCGGCAGCGAGCTTGTCGAGATACTGCAAGGCGCGCTCGACAAGTAGCTCACGCGCTTTGATAGGGCTCCGCGTGATCTCTTCATTGATCTCGAACATGAACGAATTCGCAAGTGTGCGTACGTCATTGAAACGTGCCTCTGCTTTTTTGCGTTCTGCATTGGCCCGACGCCATTGAAACGTAGTAGCGCCAATGCCGATCAAGAGAATTATGAAAGCCATCGCAACCGCACCGACGACAAGCGGATTGCGTTTTGTAAACTTTCCAGCTCTATACCGCCATGAGTCTTGCCGTGCGAAAACTGGCAGTCCCTTTAGGTGACGGCGAATATCCTCGGAGAATTGTTCAACAGAGGAATATCGACGTGCCGGATCCTTGTTAAGGGCCTTGAGAACGATATTGTCCAGATCACCTCGAAGCCGTGTGATCGAAAATGTAGCGCTTCTTTCACCGTCAATTTCGATCTCTATCGGATCAGCCGCAGACGGCCTAATCGGAATAGTCTCACTAGCGGTGTGAACGATCTGTCCGAAATTTTTTCCCTCGAACCTAAACGGGCGCACGCCGGTCAGCAGTTCGTATAGGACGACACCGAGCGAATAGACGTCGGTCGCCGTCGATAGGTTCTCGCCGCGGATCTGCTCGGGCGACGCATACTCCGGCGTGAACGCCATATGCTGGGTCGCGGTCTCGCCGCCTCCCGAATCCTTTAGCAATTTTGCGATCCCAAAATCGAGTAGCTTCGGGATACCATCTTTGTTGACCAATATGTTCGAAGGCTTTAGGTCGCGGTGGATGACGAGATTCTGGTGGGCAAACGATACGCCTTCGCAAACTTTGCGGAAAAGATCCAGACGTTCTTCGAGGCCCAGTTCGCGGTTCCGGGCAAACTCAACGATCGGCTCGCCCTTGACGTATTCCATCACAAAATACGGCAAATTGTCGTCGGTCGTTCCTCCGTCGATCAGGTGGGCAATGTTCGGATGGTCGAGCGAAGCGAGGATCTGCCGTTCGGAATAAAAGCGGCGAAGGATCGATTCGGAACCGATTCCGCTCTTGATAAGTTTTAACGCGACCTCTTGCTTGAATTCACCGTCGGCGCGTATTGCCAAATAAACGGCACCCATTCCACCCGCTCCGAGGTCGGAGACGATCTCGTACCGGCCGATCGTTTTTCCGATCAATGATCTAGCGGGAGCGCTTTCCGTAACTATCGACAATGCCGATACTTCCATCTGCCCGTTGTCCGCTTTTTCAAATTCGAGGAACGATTCTGCCTCACGCAGCATTGCCGCATCCGTGCACTCGCTTTCGAGGAAGCCGCGACGGGCCTCAACGGGCATCGTCAGAGCCTCTTCGAGGATAGGTTTGAGCTTTTGCCAATTTTCAGGGGTCATTGCGCAACAGGTTGGATTGGCGGTTTACGATCCACATTGTGCCAGATCTTTTGCTATCGAGTTGAGCCGGTCCGTATATACTACGCCGAGTGTGCCCGCAGTTTTCAATTCATTCAAAATATCAGAGCTTTGACGGAGCGAGTTGCATGATTCTGTGATCGCGGCTGCCCTGACATCGGCATTTTGTTTTTGGGCGGCCATAAGAAATGTCTTTCCGGCGTCGTAAAAAGCGAGCGCCTGGCGTGTTCGAAAACCTACATTGTGCGGATTCTTCTTCAGATACTCCTCACCGAATTTGATCGCTTTGCGAAAAGAATCGACGGAATCCGGTAGATCACCCTTTTCCCGGAGCGCCCGTCCGCTGTGATAGTAAGCGATAGCCAGGTCCTGGAGACTATTGGCGTCGGCATCGTCCTGCTGCATGATCGCCTCGACGATCGAAATAGATTGCTGCAGGTTTGACAGGGCTCCGCTGTGATCGCCGGCCGCGATCTGTGCCTCAGCCATGCGCCGTTTTGCTATTGCGAGATCCTGGCGATTCTCCGCATTCTTTGGGTCTGCCGCCGCAAGTTCGCTAGAAATATCCACCGAGCGGCGATAATTTCCGAGAGAACCTGCGACATTACCGGCCTGAAGCAGACAGTCGGCAAGCGCCGAATAACTTACGCCGAGGCTGCGCCGGATCTGCGCGTTCTGTGTATCGGCTGCGGCCTGCTCGACCAGCGTTTCGATGACTCGTTTTGCGTTCGCGACCGCTTCGTCTGTTCGGCCTTCGTTGAGAAGTGCGGGCCGCAGAGATGTGATGGCTGCCATGGTGCGGGTTCTAAACTCTGCGTTGTCCGGATTTGCCTTAGCAAGCGAATCCAGTATCTCGATCGACTTTTGTCCGCTAACGATCGCACCTTTCGAATCACCCGTAGCGGTTTGTAGCCTTGCAAAATAGAAAAGCCGTGTCGCGTAATCACCCTTATACTCGTCATTGTTGGGCTCGGATGCTAATAGAGCTTCGGCGAGCGTGACCACGCGTCGATAGCTTTCTAACGCTCCCGGAATATCGCCGAGGTTTGGAAAGCCCTCCATTCCCTGTATGTCGCCACGCCGCGAGAGAGTGTCGGCGAGCGAGCTGCGAAATCTAATATTCTCAGGTTCGGCGGCTGCCAGTCGATCGAGGATCGCGAGCGAATTTTCGTACGATTGCAGCCCCGCGCGTAGATCATTCACCGCGTAAAGTATATCGCCGACGCCGCGATGGCTGATCGCCAACTCGTGTTGTATTTCACGGTTCTCAGGATCGGCATCGGCCAGAGCCTGGCGGATCTCGAGCGAGCGAGTGTAGCTTTTCATCGCGCCTTCAGTGTCGCCGAGATTAGAGAAATATGAGTTTCCCTGTATTTTGCCGATCTTTTCGTAGGCGGTTCCCAGCTCTCGCTGCAAGGCCGGATCACCGGCCGATTCTGCGGCGAGTTTGTCTAAATATTCGACCGCACGGCTCACGACCAGTTTTCTTGCCGGTGTTGATCCGGACAGGTTTTCGATCGCATCGTGAAACTCGAACAAAAACGAGTTTGCCAATTGGCGGACATCACTGAACCGCTGTTCTGCCTTTAACCGCTCCTTACGAGCCACATCTGCCTGATATAGCGTCGCCGACATCCCCGCGATCAAGGTGATCAGGACCACTCCGGCGGCGGCTACACCAACGCGGTTCCTGCTTACAAATTTTGATGCCCGATAGCCCCACGTATCCTTCGTCGCTAGTACCGGCAGGCCTTCGAGGTGGCGTCTGAGGTCATCCGAAAATTGCTCGACCGACGAGTACCGGCGTTCGGGCTCTTTCCGAAGTGCTTTTAAGATGATGTTGTCGAGATCGCCGCGAAGGGCTTGAGGTGCCGTCCGGCTTCCGGCGTCTTTTGTCTTTCCGCGGATCTGCTCAGTATCGTTCGATCCGGTTTTAGGACGGCTAACTATTGACGAAGGGCGTTCTGGTTCGGTTTCGCAGATTGCCCGAATGACCTCGCCGATATTTCCGCCGCCCGCCTTGTAAGGCCGATCACCGGTCAGAAGTTCATACAGGATCACGCCCAGACTATAGACATCGGTTGCCGTCGTTATCTTGTCGCTGCGAACCTGCTCGGGCGAGGCATACTCCGGCGTAAAGATAAAATTGCTGGTCGATTCGCCATCCGAAACGTCACTTTTCAGCAGTTTTGCAATGCCAAAATCGAGCAATTTTGGCGTTCCGTCCTTACCGACCAAAATGTTCGACGGTTTCAGATCTCGATGTATGACAAGGTTCTGATGGGCATAGGTAACTGCCGAGCAAACTTGTCGAAATAGCCTGAGCTTTGCGTCAAGGTCGAGGCCGTGTCGCGCGACAAAATCAACGATCGTCTCGCCTTCGACATATTCCATTACAAAGAACGGAAGGCCGTCAGCGGTCGTGCCGCCATCGATAAGGTGGGCGATATTAGGATGCTCGAGCGAGGCAAGGATCTGGCGTTCGGTAAAAAACCGCTTTAGGATCGCATCCGAATCCATTCCGCGTTTGATCAGCTTTAGCGCGACCTGTTGTTCGAATGCACCGTCGGAGCGTTCTGCCAGAAACACGGTCCCCATGCCGCCTGCACCGAGCTCACGAACTATCCGGTAATGGCCGATCTCTTTGCCGACATATTCGTTCAGATTCAACGCCGGATCGACCGGCACGATCGACGCCAAGGCCGCAACGTCGAGGCGGTTGGCACGCGTGTTGTTATGGCTAAGGAGAGATTCGACCTCGCGAAGCAGATCGTCGTCACCCGAACATTCGGTCTTGACAAACGCGGCCTGTTCGGCAGGATCGAGCTCGACAGCCTGCTGTAAAATTACTTTTACTTGTTGCCATCTTTCCGGGGTCATTGATTCTCAGTACTAAGTGTTCGGTGTAGAAAGAGCTTTGCGGTCGACCATTCGCGTTTGACGGTCGCGGCCGAGATGCTCATTACTTCGGCGATCTCCTCGATGGTGAGGCCGCCAAAAAATTTTAATTCTACGATCCGGGCCTGCTGCGGATCGAGAGCTTCGAGTTTTACGAGAGCTTCGTCGACGGCGATAACGTCCAGCTCTTTCGCGTCGGTAAATTCGATGGCATCGTCCAGCCCGATCTGGGTCATAAACTCGCCGCCGCGTTTCAGGCGGCTCTTCGCACGGGCATACTCGATCAAGATCTCGCGCATTAGACGCGCCGATACGCCAAAGAAATGAGCCCTGCTCTGCCATTCGATCGCATTCTGGCCGATCAGGCGAATATACGCCTCGTGAACGAGCGCTGTCGGCTGCAAAGTATGATTTGCCCTTTCGCGGCTGATATAGCTATTGGCTAGACGCCGCAATTCGTCATAAACGAGCGGCAAAAGCTCATTCAGAGACTCTTCGCCGCCATGTCGCAACTCATGCAGAACTTGTGTGATCGGTT
Source organism: Acidobacteriota bacterium (assembly GCA_031362825.1). Taxonomy (GTDB): domain Bacteria; phylum Acidobacteriota; class Blastocatellia; order Pyrinomonadales; family Pyrinomonadaceae; genus OLB17. The sequence goes on from JANLTF010000120.1 coordinate 15,559, forward strand.
TATCGATGATTTTATTCGTACCCTAATAATAGTCCTAATTCCGCCTGTATTCTAGCAGTTTAGCGCCAAAATCAAACTATTTTGAGCCACTTTTCACATTTTTGTCGCATTAATAGTTACACAAAAAGGCGCTCGAACTGAGGCGTCTCACAGACTCGAATGGGACGGTGCGGCAGACACGAACGACCGTATCGGGAACTAATAGCTTTGACGGCGTCCCGGCCGGCGGCAGCTATGTGATCTCGGTCGCGTCCAAGCAGTTCCGGTTTGCCTCGCCCTCTAGGGTAATTGTCGCGATCGATGACGTCGTTGACGCGGACTTTGTCTCGATGGAGTGATCCGGTCAAAATAGGTTGACTTAGCGAAAACCAAAACTCCAGTAAAGTCTCGCTAGGGCAATGCAGCAACCGGAATATGACGTGCTAGTTACACGTCAAAAAAATTTCGGTTGCTTTTTTTTTCAATCGGTGACATTATTTGCAAAAATAACTCGTTTTAGTAAGTAGAAGTATCAAAGCTACGAATCGATGGTTTGAAGGAGAAGTTACATGAAGAAGTTTAACTTGGTTCTATTTATCGGCCTCGCGTTTCTGGCCACTTGTGTTTTCCCGGTTCATTCGATAAATGCCCAGGACAGTTCGGTGTTCGAAGATATTCTAAAGAGAACGACTCAGACCGCCGGTATCAAGGCTGTTCCCGAATCGATCGAGATATCCAGGGCGAGCGGCGCTAACTTTCAACGCCGCGAGCTGTTCGAGCCGACCGCACGCTTGATCAGCCCAGAGGACGGTCTTTACGACGCTGTTTCGAAAGGCCTGATCCTCGGCCTCGATAAGACGGCGATCCGAAACATCATTGCCGAAAACCCTAAATATATTACGCTGCCCATACCGGACGGTAAGGGCGGATATATTGAGCTTGACCTCGAGCAGGCCAATATCTTTGCTCCCGGCTTTAAGGTATCGACCTCGGCAGCAACCGGGCAAACATACGAAGACAGCTACGGAACGCATTATCGCGGCATGGTAAAAGGCGATCCGTACTCGCTGGTCGCGATCAGTATTTTTCGCGGCGAGATCATGGGCAGCATACGCGCCAAGAATATCGGCAACGGCGTTCTCGGCCGCCTGACTGGAAATAACCCTTCCGACCGCCATGTGTTCTACAATGCTGACGATTTGCGGTCGAGGCCGGACTCATTCTGCAGCGTAAAGGAATCCCGTTCGGAAAACCTGCCGATGCCCGTGACGAATTCGCTCGCCCCCGAGGCCCCTGCGGTGAAACGCGTCCGCATTTATTTAGAGGGAAACTTTGACCTCTTTCAAAACAAGGGCACCGTTGCGGCAACGACAGCTTATATGACGGGCTTCTTCAACCAGTCGGCGGTTCTGTTTGCGAATGACGGCATCTTTGTGACCATCTCGGAAATGTTCGTTTGGAATACCGCGAGCCCGTTCACGGGCACCACGAGCGGCCAGGACCTGAATCTGTACAAAGCGACACGAACCACATTTAACGGCGATCTCGCACATTTGATCACGATCAAACCCTATGGCGGTATCGCCTACGTTGACGTCCTATGTGTGAACGGCTTCAAATACGCCGTCAGCGGCGTCGATCCGACGTTTCAAAATGTTCCGACATATTCCTGGACCGTCGAAGTTTTCACACACGAGGCGGGCCACAACCTCGCGTCGCCGCATACCCATGCTTGTTCTTGGAACGGTAATAATACGGCGATCGACTCGTGTGCGACAGTGGAGGGCGGTTGTGCTGCTCCCGGGCCGCCTGCCGGGCCGGGAACGATCATGAGCTATTGCCACTTGATAGCCAACGGTATCAACTTTACGCTCGGGTTCGGGCCTCAGCCACGGGCATTGATCCAGAGTAGGATCACCGCAGCCACGTGTATTGCAAATACGGCCAGTGCACCGGCAGACTTTGACGGCGATAACAAGACGGATATCAGCATATTCCGGCCAGGCGTGGGACAATGGTGGTATCAGAGATCGTCAAACGGATCGAATGGCGCACTTCAGTTCGGAGCGGCAACGGATAGACTCGCTCCGGCCGATTATACCGGCGATGGAAAAACGGATATTGCAATCTGGCGGCCTTCGGACGGGCAGTGGTTCATCCTGCGCAGTGAGGATCAGTCTTTCTACGCCTTTCCGTTTGGTGCGACCGGCGACATTCCTATTCCGGCTGATTTCGATGGTGATGCCAGAGCGGATGCTGCCGTCTATCGGCCATCGACCCGAACTTGGTTCATCAACAGATCGACCGGCGGTACGACGATCACCACGTTCGGTGCTGCGGGCGACCTTCCGGTCGTGGGCAACTACGACGGCGACACAAGGGCCGACATCGCCATTTTCCGCCCCGTCGGTGTGGCTGGTGCGGAATGGTGGATCCAACGCAGTTCGAATTCGACGGTTTTCGCACTGACGTTTGGAACCTCGACGGACAAGGCCGTTCAGGGCGACTACACAGGCGACGGCAAGACCGACGTTGCCATTTGGCGTCCGTCCAACGGCAACTGGTTCATTCTGCGGAGCGAAGATTTTTCGTTCTACGCATTCCCGTTCGGGGCCAATGGCGATGTTCCGGTTCAAGGCGATTATGACGGTGACGGCAGATACGACGCGGCAGTTTTCCGGCCAACAGGTTCACAATGGTTTATTCAGCGTTCGACCGCCGGAACACTGATACAGTCCTTTGGTATTGCCGGTGACTTGCCGGTACCAAACGCCTTCGTGCCGTAAGGTTCGGAGCATTTGAATAAAACTATGGGCAGGTGAGTCGATCAAAACTCATCTGCCCTTTTTCACTTTTCAAATCGTTCACTTTTCAACTCTCTTACCACCAGCCGATCACCTTCCACCAAGCCAGGCCGACTGTTGACCAGATAATGATATTGAGGATCGAGGCGATCAGTCCCGTCTTCCACCAGACGCCCTGCTTGACATACCCCGTGCCGAAGTAGATAGGCCCGGGCGTGGTGCCGAAATGCGTCAAGCTAGCATTGAGATTTGAGAAGTAGATCAGGATCAGCACCGACAAACCGACCGGGGCTCCTGCCGCGATCGCAACCGCCAAAAACGGAGCAAGCATCGCCAAAACGTGTGCGGTGATTGACGCAAAAAAGTAGTGGCTGTAGAAATATACAAGTGCGATGACAGCCAGGGCGATGAACCAAGTCATTCCGCCAGTGTATCCGCCGACTCTTTCAGCGAAGAGTTTTGTCAGGCCCGTCTCGCCTACCGCGGTCGCCATATTTACAAGTCCGCCGTACCAGATGAATGTCGACCACGCATTTCGGTCGCTCATTATGTCGGCCCATTCAATAACGCCCACGAGCAACATTATGCCAATACCGAATAGTGCAACGATCGCAGTGTCAACGCTGTGGAGAGTGTCTTTAGTGACCCAGAAAAAGATAACGGTTACGAGGGTTCCGACAACGATGAGCTCGGGCCGCGAGACTCTGCCCTTTTTTGCCAACTCGGCCGAGGCAAAGTCTGACGCACCCGGTGTTTTTGTTATCTCAGGCGGGAAAAATTTGTAGATCATCAACGGCACGACCATTAGCGAGATCAACCCCGGAACGATCGCAGCGGCAAACCAACCGCCGTATGTAAGATCGATTCCCGCATTCTCCTTTACAACTTTCGCGATAACAAAGTTGCCGGCTTGACCAGTGATGAATATCGCGCAGATGATCACGTCGCATTGATAAAGCAAATTCATTAGGTACGCACCTAATTTGTTTGCCGTCCCGTCCTCCGGGCGCGAATCGTATGATTCGCTGACGCTGATCGCGATCGGAATTATTATGCCGCCGTTACGTGCCCCGTTTGACGGGACGACCGAGGCAAGCAGGAAGTCGGTCGCAACCAGCGCATACCCCAGACCAAAAGTGCTCCTGCCCATAGCTCGAACGAAAAGCAGGGCAATTCGCCGGCCGAGACCTGTCTTGATTACAGCACATGCCAGAAAGAACGCGGACAGAACGAGCCAAACGACCGGTTCGCTATATCCGCGAAGAGCGACCTTAGGCTCTAAGGCTCCGGCTACCACGGTTGCAACAACGCCAAGCAGCACCATCGCGCTCCCGGTCAGCGGTTGTACGATAGAACCGACGATCGTTGCAATAAAGATCGCAAATAAATTCCACGAGGGTCTGGTAATTCCCTCCGGCGGCGGGATTACGGCAATGCCGAGGCCGCAGCCAAGAACGATAAGCCATTTAACGAGCTTGCTTTGCATGGTCACACAAAAAAATTGCCACAGAGATCACAGAGAATTTACGAACCTCTGCGGTCTCTGTGGCAAAATATCAACAGCAGCGGGCTATTTGCCAGGATGCAACTCTGCGTAATGGACAAAGAACCAATATGTAATTCCTATCCAGATCGCAAGATTAGCGAGCGTCGCGATAAGTCCAAGATTTCGAGTTCTGGAGGTACGAACCGCGTTGCGGTCGCCTTTTCCATACATCAAAACAATGACCAGTATGCCGGTTACGCCCCAGGCAAATAGTCGGACGGCCATCTCGATCCACACAAGATGTGAAACTTGCCAGACGGTCAATGCCATAGCCAGTATTATTGCAATCGCCGCAGCAATTGGTGGCTTGTAGTTAGCTTCGGTTTCGTCGCCCGATCGATCTTGGTCAATTCCGATCTTGCTATGGGTATAGCTGTAGGCGAAGTAGATCACAAGCCCGATCGACATCCAGACGATCAATCGGATCCAGGTATCGAGCGGCAGGCTGTTCATCAGGTATGCCGCTGACACAACTGTCGCAATCGGGATAAATGGTGAAAGCGGCACTCTAAACGGGCGGTTAAGAGCCGGATTTGATGACCGCAAAATGATAATACCAACGCCGACGATCACAAACGCGAAGAGCGTTCCGATACTCACGAGTTCGCCAAGCAGGCTGATCGGCACAAAGCCCGCGAGTAAAGCTACGATCACGCCGGTGATAGCCGTCGTGATATGCGGCGTCTGATATTTCGGATGGATCTTTGCCGCCCACGCAGGCAACAGGCCATCTTTGGACATCGAGTAAAACACACGCGGTTGACCCATCGTCATAACGACCATGGTCGAGCTAAGCCCTAGCACGGCTCCGACCTTAATAATGGTTGGAAAGGCAAAAAGTATCGTGCCCATTGTCGTGCCTTCGGCCTTTTGGAGAGCGGCATCGATGGCAACGGCGATCGGAGCGGCTGCATTCGTGAGCATTTTATAGTCGACCAAGCCGACCATAATTCCTGCCACCAGAATGTAAAGCACGGTACAGACCGCGAGTGACCCCAGGATCCCGATCGGCATATCTCGTTGCGGGTTCTTTGCTTCTTGAGCAGCAGTCGAAACCGCGTCGAAACCGATATACGCAAAGAAGATAACAGCCGCACCGGTAACAACGCCGCTGAATCCGTATGGCATAAACTCGGCACAGCCCGGAGCACCCACCGTACATCCCATGCCAATATTGTTGGGATTTACGTAGCCAATCCCGGCGACGATAAACAGCACGACGACCACGACCTTGACGATCACGATGATCGAGTTGAAACTCGCCGATTCTTTAATACCGCGAATAAGCAGCATCGTCACCGCGACCGCGATCAGGGCAGCCGGCAGGTTAAATAGTCCGGTCGCAACCAAAGTTCCGTCCGCGGCTTTTATTGCTGTTCCGGGCGGGGCACTCAAACTCAGAGGGAAATTGATACCCAGCGTATCTCTGAAAAGACTCACCACATATCCCGACCATCCAACAGCCACCGTCGCCGCTCCGAAAGCGTATTCGAGGATCAGATCCCATCCAATGATCCACGCGATGAACTCGCCCAGCGTTCCATAGCCGTAGGCATATGCCGAACCTGAGATCGGTACGCTGGCTGCAAATTCCGAATAACACAGTGCCGCAAATGCACTCACGATACCGGCAAGTATCATCGAGATGATAACAGCCGGGCCGGCGTGTTTACCGGCAGCCTGTCCCGTTAGAACAAAGATGCCTGTACCGATAATGGCCCCGACGCCCAACATCGTTAGATCGAGGGCGCTGAGCGTTTTTTTCAAAGTATGTTCGCCCGTCTCCTGAGCCTCGGCGATGATTCTTGAAATTGGTTTAGTCGCAAAAAGTGACATGAAAACCTCCTAAGGTTGATTTAACTAAGACTGCTCTGCTGTGTCTCGTTTTCCAGATACAGCTTTCCAAATAAAATAAACCGGCACTCCCGTCAACACGATGACCAGGCCCGGCCATGTAGCCGTGGTCTGGTAGATAAATAGAACCGCCAAAATTACGGCCGCACCTATGCAGTAAAGTGCCGGAATGATCGGATATCCAAGTGCTTTATACGGACGTTCGGCATCAGGTTGTTTCACGCGGAGAACAAAAATTGCCGCGATCGCGAGAATATAGAAGATCAGCGCCGCCGAAATGACGTAAGTCAGCAGGTCGCCGTAAAGGTTGCCGTAGCTTATCTTGCCATCGGCCGCCGTCGTCACAGTTCGGGGCAGAACGTAGAACGCCGACCAGATCCCCTGAATTATCAGTCCCCACGCAGGAACGTGAGCCTTATTTAGATCGCCCGCAGACTTGAAGAAAAGCCCGTCCTTCGCCATCGCATAATACGCACGGGCACCGGCAAAGATGAGGCCGTTATTGCAGCCGAATGTCGAGATCATAATGGCAACCGCCATTATTACAGCTCCGGCTCCGGGAAAGATCACTTCCGCAGTAGCCGAACCGACACGGTCGCTCGCGACCTTTTGGATGTCCTCGAAACGAAGTGTCACGAGATACGCGAAATTCGCCAGCATATACAGCAGTATCACGCCGCCCGTGCCGAGCAACAGGGCCAGTGGCAGGTTCCGCTTTGGATTCTTAACTTCCCCGGCCGTGAACGTAATGTTATGCCACGCATCGGCCGAAAACAGCGAATTTGTCTGCGCCACGCA
>JANLTF010000181.1:0-4483 GCA_031362825.1 Acidobacteriota bacterium
TTTAGGCTTTGGTTTTAGGTTGCAGCACAATTTGGCGGCAATTCAAGGTAAAAGTTAGCTTATGATCAGGATCGAGGATGTCATCGACAAGGTTAGTGCCAATCGGCCGAACGCCGATGTCGATCTCATTCGCCGTGCATACCTGTTTTCAGCCCTACATCACCGCGGCCAAACTCGAGCCTCGGGCGAGCCTTATCTTGTTCACCCCATTGAAGTTGCCGAAATTCTCGCCGATATGCGGCTCGACGAGGTCAGTGTCTCGACGGGCCTTTTGCACGACGTGGTCGAGGATACGCTGGTCGATCTTGACACTATTCGCTCATATTTTGGCGACGAGATCACACGCCTCGTTGACGGCCTCACCAAGATCGCCCATATCAGCAACCTCTCAAAAGAGAAGCAGCAGGCGGAAAATGTCCGCAAAATGGTTCTCGCGATGATCACCGATGTTCGCGTCGTTCTGATCAAACTGGCAGATCGCCTTCACAATATGCGGACAATGCAGTTTCTCAAACCCGAGAAACGCACCCGCATCTCGCAGGAAACGCTCGATATCTACGCCCCGATCGCGCACCGGCTCGGTATGGGTAAGATGCGAAGCGAACTCGAGGACCTTTCATTCCAGAATCTCTATCCCGAAGACTACAAACGCCTCGCAAAAGAGGTCGATGCCCGCCGTCCGGAATTGGAAGCGGCCCTCGATCGGATAAAAGAAAAGATCACGACGCAGCTCACCGAGCACGAGGTTCCGTATGTCGCCGTCGAAGGTCGCGTGAAACGCCTCTATTCGCTCTGGAAAAAGCTCAAAAAGCAAAAAATAATGATCGAGCAGGTGTACGACCTGATCGCCGCCCGCATTATCACGCCTAACGACCGTAAATACTGTTATCTGACGCTGAGCGTCATACACGACATCTGGACGCCCGTTCCCGAACGGTTCAAGGATTGGATCGCGATACCACGCGATAACCTCTACCAGTCGCTCCATACGTCCGTGATCGATAAGGGTGGCCAGGCCTTTGAGGTCCAGATACGCACCGAGGAGATGCATCAGGTCGCCGAAGAGGGCGTAGCGGCCCATTGGAAGTATAAAGAAAGCTCGCTCGGTGCCCATTCCGACGACGACAGCCTCGACCAACTGAGGGCAACGGTCGAAAAACTTCTGCTCCCACTCGTCGAATCGACCGATCAGAGTGGCGACAGCGAAGATTTTATCGAAACGCTCAAACTCGACCTTTTTCCTAAGGACGTTTACGCCTTTACGCCGATGGGCAAGGTCATTCAGTTGCCGCGTGGCTCGACGCCAATAGATTTCGCCTACGCGATCCATTCGGCAGTCGGTGATAATTGTACCGGTGCAAAGATCAACGGGCGAATTGTTCCACTTCGCCATGAGATACAAAACGGCGATGTGCTCGAGATCCTGACGACACAAAATTCAAAACCATCACGCGACTGGCTCAATCACGTCATCACCTCAAAGGCACGCAACCGTATCCGTCACTGGATATCACTCCAGCAACGCGAAGAGTCGGTCGAAATGGGCCGTAAGCTGCTCGAACGCGAAGCCGAAAAGTTCCGGATCACACCCAAAAAGCTGCTCAACAACGAGCCCGAAATGAAGCGCATCGCCAATGAATACGGCCTAGGCCGCGGCGAAGACCTGCTCGCATCGGTCGGCTACGGCAAAACTCTGCCGCGTAATGTTCTGGCAAAATTTCTCGGTGATAAATTCGATGAGCTAGATCCCGAAAAGAAAAAAGACACACGCATCGGCACAGGTATGAAAGCGGTGAAGAAATTCATCGGACTTGGCGAAGACGCGATCATAGTCCGCGGTGTTGACAATCTGCTTACGACGCGTGCCCGCTGCTGCAACCCGCTTCGGGGCGAAGACATCGTCGGCTATATCTCGCTCGGAAAAGGCATCGTCGTCCACAATAAACGCTGCAAGAACGTCACTCAACTGATGGTCAACCGCGAACGAATCGTCGAGGTTGAGTGGGCCAAGAGCGAAGAAAAACAGGTCCAGTCCGTCCAGCTTCTCGCCACCACCGAAAACCGCACCGGAATGCTTGCCGGCATCACCAACGCCATCGCCGACATCAAAACGGGCATCCGCGACGCTCGCGCCAACGTATCGAAAGAAGATATCGGATTGATCGAGGTGACGGTCGAAGTTTTCGACAAAAAGCACCTCGACAAGGTCGTCGGAGCCATCGAACACGTCCCCGGCGTCATCGCCGTCGAACGCGTAAATGCGTAAGAATTGAAACCACAGATAAAGAAGGATGAACCCTGATAAGAATAATTTACTGAAAGTGCTGTTTGAGGACGATGAGGCGAGTACCGAAAACAGCGAATTGAACAAAGTGTCTGAAGCCATAATCGGCTGTGCCTTCAAAGTGGGGAATACGCTTGGTTGCGGATTTCTGGAAAAGGTGTACGAAAATGCTCTCGTCTATGAACTTCGCAAGATCGGACTCGATGTAGCCCAGCAGCATCCGATTCCGGTTAATTATGAGGATATCGTCGTAGGGAATTATGAAGCAGATCTTGTCGTGGATGGAAAAGTTCTTGTTGAACTTAAGGCAGTTCGCGACTTAAACCAGGTGCACCGGGCCCAATGTTTGAATTACCTGAGAGCAACAGGCTTCAAGCTCTGCCTACTGATCAATTTCGGCAACCCGCGAGTAGAAGTAAAACGTGTAATTCTATAACTTCCTCTATCAGCGTTTATCCTCTTCATCCGTGGTTTCACTCTTTTCCGGCTTTCCTTTCCCCCTTTAATTTGTTACAATTCGCGTTTTGCTTGAGTAATCGCTTTGCTTATAGACGTGTTATGAAAGAGATCATTTCGACAGAAAATGCCCCAGGAGCCATTGGGCCATACTCGCAGGCGATCAAGGCAAATGGTATGGTTTTTTGTTCGGGCCAGATACCGATCGACCCTGCGACGGGCAACTTTGTATCTGATGTTGTCGCCGAGCAAACCGAACAAGTATTGAAGAATCTGAGCGAGGTCCTGGCGGCGGCCGGAGCGAGTTTGAATGATGTCGTCAAGACAACCGTCTTTCTCGCCGACATGAATGATTTCGCTGAGATGAATGAAGTTTACGGTAGGTTTTTCAATGAGAATAAACCTGCAAGAGCGACGGTTCAAGCGGCACGGTTGCCGCGTGACGCCAAGGTCGAGATCGAGTGCATAGCACTGTCGGCGTAACTTAAAAAGGCCAAACGACGTGAATAAATTCGCGTCGTTTGGCAACCTAATGCGAGACTCGCGTCTCAAACTAGTTTACGCAGCCTTAACGATCTTTCCCGATTTGATACATCGGGTACAAACCTTCGCACGTCCGTTTCCGCCAGCCGGAAGCGAGACGCGAACCGATTGAAGATTCGGGTTAAAGCGTCGTCGGGTCTTGTTATTAGCGTGTGATACGTTATTTCCAAATTGTGGGCCTTTCCCACATACGTCGCAGCGTTTTGCCATAATATTATTGCCTCCTATTACTGAGGTATGAAAGATGAGTTTTAATGAAAACTCAAAAGTAGAGTTTATAGCAAATTAAGTTAGGTTAAGTCAAGTTATGATACAGATCGATAGGAAAGAGGGAGTGAAAGCCATAGTGCAAAATAACACAAAACGATTTTTGATGGTCGCGAGTCTTGCGGCCTTTGCGGTAATACTCACCGCGTGCGGCCCGACAGCCGGCGGCCCTGACACCAACAATCAGACAGCGGCCACCGTTAACGGAAAGGTCATCAAGATGGAAGAGGTCGACCGTGCCGTCAAACAACAGGCGCAGGGCCAGGAAGCCAAAATGTCGCCGCTCGAATTGGCAGGTGCTAGGCTTCAAGTGCTTCAATCGCTGATCGAACAGGAAGTGATGTTCCAGAAAGCCGAGAAAGAGAATCTTGTGCCGACCGAAGAAGAGATTACTGCCGAGGTAAACAAAACAAAACAGGATAGCCGCCTTTCCGCCGAAGAGTTTGACAAGCAAATGAAAGATGCGGGCTTCAGCGAAGCCGCCATGCGTGACAGCACGAAACGCGGCCTCGCTATCAAAAAGCTGGTTGACAAGGTAACGGCACGTATCGAAGCTCCAAAGGACAAAGAGATCACGGAGCTTTACACCGCAAACCCTGAGATGTTTGTGAAAAAACGCGGAGTCAAACTCGCGGCCATCATCATCGATCCGTCGAACAGCGGCCAGGGCGATGTTACGACAAATGATGCCGAGGCAAATGTCCGCATCAAAGAGCTTTTGACGAAACTTTCGCAACCAGGCAGTGATTTTGCGGCCCTTGCACGCGAGTACAGCGAAGACCCGAGCAAACTGCAGGGCGGCGACCTCGGATATCTTAGCGAAGATGAGCTAAAGCAGAACTTTGGTGCCCAGAACGCAGCCGGATTTATGAACCCGCAGTTCAATATCGGCGGCATCAGTTCACTGGGTAACACGGTGGGCGGCACGACGGC
>JANLTF010000187.1:0-2627 GCA_031362825.1 Acidobacteriota bacterium
AACGCTGCGGCCAGAACAGCAGCAGGTATTGCGGCTTTCGATAGTACAGGGAATGTCACATCAGGAAATATCTGATGCGACAGGAATGCCGTTAGGGACGGTAAAAACACATGCGCGCCGTGGTTTGGTGCAGGTCAGGGAAACTTTGGGATTAGGTAACGCAGGAAACTTAAAGGAGGCAACAGTATGAACGACGAAATACAAGAAATATTGTTTGACCTCCTGACGAAGCAGGCGACATACGGCCTCGATGCGGCGGAGCAAAAGCAGCTTGAAGAATTGTCGGCAAACGCCAATTTCCGCATCGACGAATCGTTTGATATTGCCGCGTCCGCGATCGGCTTGATAGATATCGAGATCGAACCGATGCCTGCGCACCTGCATTCCAAGATACTCGCTTCAGCGGACAGTTATTTTGCGACTAAAGAAACCGCCGTTGAAGCTACGGTGCCGACGTCTGAAAAGGCTGAGGCAGATGATATGCAGCCGACGTTTGCCTTTGAACCAAAACGTTCAGGCATCGGCAGCTGGCTCGGCTGGGCGCTCGCGGGAGCGGCTTGTGTTGCCCTCGCATTTAACGTTTACACGACAAGATTTCAAGGGCCGACCGAAGTTGTCAAAGGCCCGACTCCGACGGTGACACCTGAAAGGCCAAGTCCGGCAAAGCTCTACGAAGAAATTGCTAGTATGCCGACCGCGATCAAGGCAAGTTTCGGGGCTCTTCCGACAGCATCTGCCGATTTGAAAAACGTTGGCGGCGATGTCGTATGGAGCGATGAAAAACAGGCCGGTTACATGAAGCTCCGAAATCTGCCAAGGAACGACAAGGGTACATCGACGTATCAGCTTTGGGTATTTGAGGAAAATCAAGGTGACAAAACGCCGATCGACGGCGGCACTTTTGATGTTGATGCTGATGGCGACGTTATCATTCCGATCGACGCAAAGCTAAAGGCAAAGAACCCGGCGATGTTTGCCATCACGGTCGAAAAGCCCGGCGGAGTGGTCGTTTCGGATCGTAAAAAGATCGCGGCTCTCGCTAAGGTTGTTAAGACTGAAACCTAATTTCGCAGTCTCACGTAACAAAATCAAGCTTTAGATCGGTTATCGAATGCCTTTGCTCGTAAGCGAGAATTCGGTAGCCCATTTCTGCATATACAAAAAATAGTTCACAGGAGTTTTCGATGCGAATCAAAAGATTGTCCTTTCTTTTCCTAATTCTCGCGTTCGTTGCGTCAAGCAACGCATTCGCACAGGTCAAATTACCGCCGGTCAATGTCAAAGAATACAAGTTGAAAAACGGTATGCGTGTCATCACGCACGTTGACCGCTCGACGCCCGTGGTAACGGTCGGCACGTGGTATCACGTTGGTTCTAAGAACGAAGTGGTCGGCCGCACCGGCTTTGCACACTTGTTCGAGCACATGATGTTTCAGGGTTCGAAGAATTACGATTCGGATTATTTCACGCCACTGCAAGAAGCCGGCGGTTCGATCAACGGAACGACGAATCAGGACCGGACGTGGTATTTCGAGACGGTGCCAAACAACTTTCTCGAACTCGCATTATTTATGGAGGCCGACCGTCTCGCCAACCTTCTTCCGGCGATGACGCAGGAAAAGCTCGACAATCAGCGTGATGTTGTTAAAAACGAACGCCGTCAGCGTGTCGATAATCAGGCTTATGGTGCGTCGTTCGAAAAGATCGGTGAGATCATGTTCCCGAAAGGCCATCCGTACAACTGGACGACGATCGGTTCGCTCGAAGACCTTCAGGCAGCGTCGCTCGAAGACGTAAAGGACTTTTTCCGCCAGTATTACACCGCGAGCAATACGATCCTCGTTATCTCAGGCGACCTCGACGAAAAGCAGACGAAAAAATGGGTCGAAAAGTACTTTGAGCAGGTCGTCAAAGGCGATCCGATCAAGCGTCCGAATCCGGAACAGCCAAAGCTCGACAAAGAGATCCGCGTCAGCATCGACGACAGTCTGGCACCGCTGCCGCGTCGTTATATGGTCTGGCACAGCGTGCGACAGTATGCCCCTGACGAACCGGCACTCGATATCCTGAGCAACATCCTTTCTTCGGGACGCGGCTCGCGTCTGCAGAGCAATCTGATCTACTCGAAAGAGATGGCACAGCAGATCGGTGCGTTCAACGGCACAAACGAGATCGCCGGAACGTTTCAAATTCAGGCGACAGCAAGGCCCGGCAAATCGCTTGACGATATCGAGAAAGAAGTTAACTTAGAGATCGATCGCATTAAGGCGGCTCCGCCGACCGACGAAGAGATCGCGCGTGCGAAAAACTCGATCGAATCGCAGACCATTTTTGGCCTTCAGACCGTACTCGGCAAAGCTTCGCAACTTACGAATTACGCGGGCTACGTCGGAAAACCGAATTATTTTCAAGAGGACGTTGACCGATATTCGCGTGTAACGGCAGCCGATGTTCAGCGTGTTGCAAACACGTATCTAACCGCAAACCGTCTCGTGATGACCTACAATCCGAAACGCGTCGAAGGCTCACGCGGCAACACTGCCGCCAATCAACCCACGTCCGTAAAGAGCGAGAAACGCGATCAGGCCAAGATCGACGCACAGGCTGCTCTGCTGCCGAAACAAGGC
>JANLTF010000271.1:0-2974 GCA_031362825.1 Acidobacteriota bacterium
GTACTATTTTTAGGTTGTCAAAATGGGCGCAAAGTGGGAGACTTAATAGTTTTCGGAGAGTGCTCCAAGCTATGCAGACATAGACCAAACTAAAAGGCAAGTTGCTCAAGAAAATGGGCAAGGCGATCGACGATTTTTCGATGATCGCCGATGGCGACAAGGTGATGGTCTGTCTGTCGGGCGGCAAGGACAGCTACACGATGCTCGATCTGCTGGTGGATGTGCAGCGGCGTGCTCCGGTCAAGTTTGAGATCCTGGCCGTGAATCTCGATCAGAAGCAGCCTCATTTTCCCGAGCATGTGCTGCCCGAATACCTCGAAAGCATCGGCGTGAAATACCGCATCGTTGAGGAAGACACCTACTCGATCGTGACCGCCCACATTCCTGAGGGGCAGACGTATTGTTCGCTGTGCTCACGGCTGCGTCGCGGCATTTTGTACAACGTCGCGGTCGAAGAAGGCTGTACGAAGATCGCGCTCGGCCACCATGCGGACGACATCATCGCGACGTTTCTGATGAACCTATTTTACGTCGGCCAGCTCAAGGCGATGCCGCCGATCCTCCGCTCGGATGACGGCCGCAACACGATCATACGGCCGCTTGCGTATTGCCAGGAGGCCGAGATCGCCGCGTACAGCGAGCAGCAAAAATTCCCGATCATTCCGTGCAATCTATGCGGTTCGCAGCCTAACCTAAAGCGTGCGCGAGTCAAACGCCTGCTCACGGAACTCGAAAAAGAGACGCCCTTCATCCGCAGCTCGATGATGACCGCGATGACCCACGTCACGGGCTCGCACCTGCTCGATAACAAGCTCTACGACTTCGAAAACTTTGAGCCGATGTTAAAACAGATCCCCGCCGGCCACGGCTCTGTCCAGAAAGAATTAGACGACATCTTCGACCACTCTGAGGCCGCCTTCGCCATCCAAAACCCTGCGATCCGAACCGCCGCCGCCGAACTGGTTCAGTAAAAACCTACCATTAGCTACTTCTCCTCTTTCCAAAATTTTGCTTAACATTTTCTCTCAAAAAAACTAAAATAGTCGCTAGTCGAATCATTTCGGATTTTGTTGTAAATTGATGAAAATATTAGATCGGCGTTTGGTTGCGATGCTCTCTGTTGCGGTCGCGGTTATTTTTGCGGTTTTGCCTGTGAGCGGGCAGGAGCTGTCGCGGTGGGCGTTGGGGCGGCCTTCGTTGTTGATCGATATGCCGGGGGATCCGTCGGGGGGCGGGGTGGTTTGGGCTGAGAAATCGATCTATTCGATATTTCCGAGTGCCTGGTCGGCTGCGGGTTCGGGCGTGAGGGTTGAGGTTGCGAGGATATACACGGCCAAATCGCCGACTGACCTGTTGGCTGAGATCGGGCAGAAAGTTTCGGTGCCGATGACGCCGTCGGGACGCGGGCAGTTGTCGGGGCGTGAATTTGTAAATTTTGCGAACTCGAACAGGATCGCCGCCGTGATCGGCAATGACGGCGGGGTGATGGGCGGTGCGAGCTGGGTCGTGATGGCGACTTTTAAGGACGCAGCGGGCAGGGCTCTGGCGGGGTCGATCTTCGAAGCCATCAAGGTCGAACGCGAAGGTGCTCGGCATTGGGCGATCCGCAGTCTGGGGCCAACATTTCTCGCTTCGGAACTGCCGTTTGAGCTGACGAAAATTCCCAGCAACGAGTCGGGCCGAACGCGTTACGAGAGCAGCTTTGACGGGATGGACGTGCGGGTGACCGACGAGACTCCGTCGGCAGGGAGCAATTTTGACAAGGAAACGACGCTGAAAAATTTTATTGACGGCTATCGCGGTCGGGCGGGCGTCACAGATTTTACTGTTACACGCGAAAAGTACAAACTCGACACCCGCGATGGCGACTTGGTCACGATGACGTTCAAACGCGGCGGCCGCAGCTATCGCGTGTATGACATCGCGTTTATCGAAAAACAGAGAGCGGTCGTCGCGAGCATCCAGATCGATCCGAACCGCACTGACCATTCGGACACGACGTCACGGATACTGCGTTCGCTCAAGACAACTGTTAATCCGGTCTTTGGATGGAAAACATACGATGTCGGCGGCAAGGGACTATACATCGACCTGCCCGTTGCACCGGGTGCTCCGAAAACGCAGGGATCGGTGACGGTTTACAACTCAGACACGCCGCTGGCGATGACCGAGATACGGCAGCTTGAGGTCGGGTTTCCGTCGGCACACGATCCGGATTTTTCGGCGAAGCAATATTTTGAGATGCAGCAAGCTATTTCGCCAAATCAAAAATTTGAGCTGCAGGGCATCGACAAGCTGCTGATCGACGGACTAGAGGCTCGGCTCGTCCGGGCGACTTGGAAAAACGGACAAGCCGTAAATAAGCGACAGATCCTCACCATTTACGGTTACGAGACGCAATGGATCGTCGATATGCTGGCGTCAAAAGAGACCGATCTCTATATGGAGCGGGTGATGCAGAGCGTTCGTGTGCGCGTCGGTTTTCCGGCGACGGCAATACGCCAGTCGTTTGGTGCGATGGGGGTTTCGTTCATCGTCGGAAACAAACGGCTTGAGCCAAAGGTCACACAGAATGCTGCTGATAATGATTTTGCGAGAGAGGAATCTGCAACCGCCCAGATAGACAACACGATACTTGCGGTCTATGAGATCGTTTTTAAGAATCAGGCTCCTCCTATCATTGATACACGCGGACAGACGTATATCGACGGGTTTTTACGCGGACTCTCGAAGGCAGCGGGGCTAACACTAGTGGCAAAACAGCGTGACAGTTATGCTATAAATATTGACGGTATCGAAGGCCGCCATATCATCTACGATATAACAGCGGGCAACATGAAACCGGGTGCGGTGATACAGGCAGACCTGATAATTCTAGGACAGGACAAGAAATTTTGGACCGCAACGGTCGTAACTAATTACGAGGGCGGCCTGTCTGCCCGTTATAATAGGGCGCGAATACTAAATTCGCTCC
>JANLTF010000284.1:0-3942 GCA_031362825.1 Acidobacteriota bacterium
CCGGAACCGGTGCGGCTCCGGTCGTCGCTTCGCTTGCTATCGAATTGGGTGCGCTCACAGTCGCAGTCGTGACCAAACCGTTTGCGGTCGAGGGTAAAAAGCGAATGGCTCAGGCTGAGAAAGGTTTGGCTGAGCTTCGCGGTTGCGTCGATACGCTGATCACGATCCCGAATTCGAAACTGCGCGAGGTCGAAGAGAAGATCACGATCCTCGATGCGTTTCGCAGGGCGGACGAGGTGCTCCTGCTTGCGGTTCAGGGTATTACTGACCTCATAATCACTCCGGGAATTATCAATCTCGATTTTGCTGATGTAACCACCGTTATGCGTGGAAAAGGCGTGGCTTTGATGGGCGTTGGTTCGGGTGAGGGCGAAGATGCGGCCTCGAAGGCGATGCGTGCCGCTCTTGATTACAAATTACTCGAAGAAAACTCGATCAAGGGGGCCAAGGCTGCACTTATTAATGTCACCGGCGGTCCGAACATGGTTCTTGGCGAGGTCGAGGACGCGATCGGTATGATCGAGGGCGAGGCCGACGAAAACGCCGACATTATCTGGGGCAGCGTCATCAAAGATGATATGGGCGACAAGATCAAGATCACCGTCATTGCGACCGGTTTTGATTCGGCCGTTTCGACGGCAATCCCAAAGCCTAAAACTGCCGAAGCGGTCGCTGTCGGAACGGTTCGTCCGAGCTTTCCACCGATCGATCCAAACACCGACGAGAATATTGACGTGCCGACATTCATGCGCCGGCAGGCGGACTAAGAAGTGGAGAGTGGAGAGTCGAGAGTCGACGACATTGGGCTTTCTAAAAGGCCTACTGTCGGAATCACAATGGGCGACGCCGCAGGCATCGGCCCTGAAGTCGTCGTAAAGGCTCTTGCTAACGGTTCCCTAAACAACATCTGTAATTGCAAAATTATCGGCGACCGTGTTCATCTCGAACGGGTCGCCGTTTCGCTTGGGATCGATCCGGGCGTGTTGACCGATGTCTGTGATCTGAAAAATCTCGGCAATGAGGTTCCGGTTGGTATCGACGACGCGGTGACCGGCCGTGCGGCCGCCGAATTCATCGTAAAAGCTGTTGATCTGTGGAAAGCAGGCGAGATCGATGCGATCGCCACCGCTCCGATAAGTAAGAATTCGATTCGGCTCGGCGGCTATGATTTTCAGGGACACACTGAGTTTCTGGCTTCGCTGACCGATACGAAAGAGTTTGCCATGAGCTTTTTTGGCGGCGGTTTGCGGGTCATATTGCTTTCGACGCATTTGTCCCTGCGTGATGCGATCGACCTGATAAGGACCGACAAACTAGTTGATCTGATCGAGTTTTCCTCGAACCAACTCAGCAAATTGCTTAACCGAAACGTAAAGATCGCGGTCGCCGGCCTAAATCCTCATGCGTCTGAAGGCGGGATGTTTGGTCGCGAAGAGGCCGATGAGATCATTCCCGCAATAGAGCATTGCACAAGACTAGGTATTAACGTCAGCGGCCCGTATTCGCCGGACACGATCTTTTTGCGATGTTCGAAGGGCGAATTTGATGCGTGTATCGCTCTTTACCACGACCAGGCGACGATCCCTGTCAAAGCCCTCGCCTTTAACGCCGCTGTCAACGTCACGCTCGGTCTGCCGCTGATCCGGACGTCGGTCGATCACGGGACGGCGTATGATATCGCGGGCAAAGGCATCGCCGAATCGGCGAGTATGACCGCCGCGATCCGGCTTGCGGCTGAGCTTGTTTCCGCTAAATGAAACCCCGCTGATGTTCTGCTAGAATACCGTTTGGTGTTAGAATCACGTTTAATCTCCGGAGTGCCAAATGTCCGCTGACCGACCCAAAATCTTGCTTGCTGATGACTCTGTGACGATTCGAAAGGTCGTCGAACTGACCTTTGCTGATGAAGGCATCGACGTGGTTTCCGTTGCCGATGGCGATGCCGCGATGATCGCCTTTGTCGAAGACCAGCCTGATCTCGTCATCGCCGATATAAATATGCCCGGCGTTGGCGGCTATAAGATCTGCGAGATCATTAAAGAGGACGATGAGACGCGGCACATTCCGGTTATATTGTTGACTGGTTCGTTTGAGCCCTTCGATGCGGGCGAAGCGTCGCGGGTCGGAGCAAATTTCTACTTTACAAAACCATTTCAGTCGATCCGCGACCTTGTCGAAAAGGTCACTGACCTGCTCGACACAAATGCGTTCGAGCCGGCAAGTGCCCCTGAGACCGAAGATATCGATGATCTCTACAAAGACAGCTTTGCCCAAACGCTTAAGGTCACGGCAAATGAAACGTCGGCGGGTTTTGATCTAATTCGGATCGTGGACGAACAATCGGAAGCCGCGTTCGAAAGCGAAGGTGAGATTTCGAAAGCGTTCCCTGAAAGCCTGACGGTCGCCGACCTCGGATATGAGGGAATGGATAAAGAGGTTGCGATCTATAGCATCGAGGACGTTTCCGGCGTTAAGGGCGTCGAGCACGAGATTGGCTTCGTAGAGAACCATCATCCCAACGAGATGTTCCCCGAAAATCTGACAGTTGCCGATCTCGGGTACGAGGGGATGGATGACGAAATTCCCGAACATAACCTCGAACACGTCGCCGATGACGAACCTGTCGAAGAAACACCCGGGGCAACGTTGGCTGCGACCGATCCTTTCTCAATGCCGGTCGATCTCGGCGACGCGAGCATGGATGACGAAATGATCGAGACCAGCCGTCCTGACGAGCCGCGGGACGATCTACATTTCCGCGACACTATCGAATTTGAGCCGGTTCTCGTTGCATCAACTTCGGAACCTGCTGCTGACCCGTTCGCGTCTCAGGTGACGACCGACGACACGATGGCGAAATATAACTGGGCCGATGAGACGGAAGGCATTGTTAAGCAAGCACCGTCCGTCGATCAGAATTCGACGTTGCTCAGGATCGAATTTGCCGAGGCCGACAATCTCACCGAGCCGGAGTTTACGGAAATCAATTCGTCGGAGCCGGAAGCCAAAGCTGAATCGGCTCAAAAGACCGACACGATCTCGCCCGAACTGATCGAGATGATCGCTCAGCGTGTGATCGACAAACTTTCGGACAAGGTCGTTCGCGAAGTAGCTCTTGAAGCCGTCCCACGAATTACCGAGAACATGATCCGCGAAGCTCTCGACCACGAAACGAAAAAGTAGTCAGTAGTCAGTTGTCGGTAGTCAGTTATTAATGCTTTCGAGCAATATGATCGCTGTAACCGACAACTGACAACCGACAACCGACAACTGATAACTATGGAACTCGCAAAGGCCTACGACGCAAAATCGGCCGAACAAGATCATTACAAACGCTGGGAAGAGAGCGGTTTTTTTGCTCCTGAGATCAATCAGAACGCTGACGCGCCTAAATATTCGATCGTCATACCGCCGCCGAACGTCACTGGCAGCCTGCACATGGGCCACGCGCTTCAGCATACGATCATGGACGCGCTCACGCGTTGGAAACGGATGCAGGGCTATCGCACTTTGTGGCTGCCGGGAACCGATCACGCGGGCATCAGCGTTCAGCGAAAGGTCGTTGAGCAGCTTAGAAAAGAGGAGCACAAATCCCCGCTCGACATCGGCCGCGAAGAATTTATTCGGCGCTGTTGGACGTGGAAAGAGCAGTACGGCAACACCATCACCGAACAAATGCGCCGCGAAGGCGCGTCCGTCGATTGGTCACGTCACCGATTCACAATGGACGAAAGCCTGTCGCTAGCGGTCTGCAACGTCTTTTGCACTCCCCACGAAGAAGGCTGGATCTACCGCGGCCTTCGAATCGTCAACTGGTGCCCGAAAGACAAGACGGTTCTTTCTGATCTTGAAGTAAAAGACGAGGTGCGGAAAGACGGGAAGCTGTATTACCTGAAATATCCCGTCGGGTCAGAACCCCCTGCGTTAGCGGGGGGCACGGAC
>JANLTF010000293.1:0-6072 GCA_031362825.1 Acidobacteriota bacterium
ATCGTCGTCACCCTGAGCAAACGATTGGGGCCCCGATAGGCCAAGTGCCGCAACGCAGAGCAATCCTGTAATTATTGCGTGCCTCGTCAAATTTAAACTGTTGATCAAAATACGATCTCTAATCATTGCCAGATGCAAAAAGTTTATCATTCGAACAAACAAAACGCTATGTTTTTTGCGATTTGTAAGGGCCGCTTTTCGAAGTCAAAGATTTGCGTTCACTATTTATAGTGATATAAGATTTTGGTTCGCCGTGAAACGGTTCCCGTCCTAAAATGAACGTATCAACGTCAAACCATACCGACAACGCCGCAACTTTGCAGTTTCCCGAAAAGGAAATGAGCCTGCGGTCTATGATGCGTGAGATGGGATCGGTGTTGGTTGCGTATTCGGGCGGAGTCGATAGTACGTATCTGGCATTGATCGCGACGCAGGAATTGGCCGAGAAAGCGGTTTGTATGTTGGGACTGTCGCCGAGCGTGTCGCAGTTTCAAAGAGAAGAAGCGATAGCCACCGCGAAGGAATTCGGTTTCACTTTCGAGACCATCGAAACGGACGAACTCAGTGACGAAAATTACCAAGCGAACCCGACCAACCGCTGCTACTTCTGCAAATCTGAGCTTTATTCGAAACTCGAGGCGATAGGGACAACCCGCGGCATCACGTACGTATTGGACGGCACCAACGCCGACGACATTAAAGATCACCGTCCCGGCCGCGTTGCTGCGGCGGAGAACAACGTCAAGAGCCCTCTGGCCGAACTCGGAATTTCGAAAGACGAGATCCGCGAATTCAGCAAATTGCATGGAATAGAGGCGTGGGACAAGCCCGCGAGTCCGTGCCTTTCGTCGCGGATCGCGTACGGTGTGCCGGTGACGATCCAGCGGTTGTCGCTTGTTGAGCGTGGCGAAAGTTTTATGCGGAGCATCGGCTTCAAAGAGTTTCGCGTTCGCGTCAATGGCAATCTCGCCCGCGTTGAGGTGGGCCAATCAGAACTCAGCCGCGCACTAGAGCCAGACAGTGTTTCGCGTATCACAGAGAATTTAACAAAGATCGGGTTTAATAAGGTAACACTCGATCCAAAAGGCTTTCGTTCCGGTTCGATGAACGAGGTCACTAATATAGCAAGCAATAATTAACTTATTTATTTGGAGAATTAAATAAAATGGCAAATCCGATGGCCGACGAAATGCGGCGATTTAAGGGCAGCGACGAAAAGAACCCGTTCGAAGCAATGAGCGAACGTTTTGACCGCGCCGCAAAACTTTTGGGCCTTGAAGACGATCTTTATGCGGTAATGCGTGTACCGAGCCGTGAGATCAAGGTTTATATTCCTGTCCGCATGGACACGGGGCATATACAGGTGTTCGAGGGCTTTCGCGTCCAACACAACTTTGCCCGCGGACCTGCAAAAGGCGGCATTCGCTATGCACCGGATGTTTCGCTCGACGAAGTCAAAGCGCTGTCAGCGTGGATGACGTGGAAATGCGCGGTCGTAAACGTTCCGTTCGGCGGCGGCAAAGGCGGCATCATTTGCGATCCGCATCAGATGTCGATCGGCGAACTCGAACGTATGACGCGTCGCTACACATCGGAATTGATCGATTTCATCGGCCCGGACAAAGATGTCCCGGCACCGGACATGAATACCAACGAACAGACGATGGCGTGGATCATGGATACATACTCGATGCACATGCGTCACACGGTCAATGCCGTTGTCACCGGAAAGCCGGTCGCTCTCGGCGGTTCGCTTGGCAGGCGTGAAGCCACGGGACGCGGGGTTCTGATTTGCGTAAATGAGGCGATCAAAAGATTTAATCTAACGCCCGAGCAGACCTCGGTCGTCGTTCAGGGAAGCGGAAACGTCGGCGGGATCGGTGCCGAGTTGATGTGGCAGCAAGGTTACAAGGTGGTGGCGATCTCAGATGTCGGGGGCGGTATCTACAACCCCAACGGCCTCAACATCCCGCACGTTCTCGAATATCTCAATCAATATAAATCGCTCGAAGGCTATCCGGATGTTGAGACGGTCGATAACAAAGAGCTTCTCGAGATCGAATGCGACGTGCTCGCACCATGTGCGACAGAAAACCAGATCACATCGGAGAATGCGGGCCGCATCAAATGCAAGATCCTTGCCGAAGGGGCCAACGGCCCGACAACGCCAAAGGCCGATAAGATACTACACGATAATGGTATTTTCGTGATTCCCGACATTTTGGCGAATGCCGGTGGCGTGACAGTTTCGTATTTTGAATGGGTCCAGGACCGTATGGGTTACTTCTGGTCAGAGGCCGAAGTGAACGCCCGTCTGGAGGATAAGATGGTCGCGAGCTTTAACGAATTGTGCCATTACGCGACAAAACACGATGTCGATACGCGGACGGCCGCCTACATGATGGCGATCGATCGCGTCGCGTACGACACGCGTATGCGTGGTATCTATGCCTAAAAAGGCGCGTAATGTGTTAAAAACACTTGATTTTCGCGATTGTTTAGGTTAATGTCTTTCGGTGAGTCTAGGTTTTTTCGAGTAGAAATACTTGGAATTGGCTAATACTCACGTACAGATCGGTATTAATTGATGTATTTTTTGTAACTGTGCCGCGTATTTTTGGCGTGTCTGTTTGGCAAGTCAGCGTGCGTGTGCAATAATCGGGTAGCTGGTCAGTGAACTAATTTGATTGGTTTACGCTTTACGGCTACAAATTGAAATTTGACTATTTATTTTCTGCGGAGGAATGTGATGAAACTCGCAAACAAGGCGTTTATTGTTACGCTTTTAATGCTTACGTTCGTATTTACGGCGGTGGCACAAAAAAATCTTAGGCCAGCTAGTGACCCTAGAAACACTTCACCAACGGTAGGCACCGGTGGTGCAGCAGGCGGCCCTACCGGTTTGTTTACCGTTTATGACGGCCAAACTCTTAGAAAAGGTGAATACACCTTTAGCGCTGCGTACAGCAACTATGACCGCGATCCGGGTGATATTGATTTCACCTCGGTTCCGCTTAGCTTTCAGATTGGTGTGACTGACTACGTTGAGTTGTTCTTCGAAACCGAAGCTATGCGTAACGTAAAGGTCAATTCACGCCGCAACCTTTCGGCTAACTATCTGCCGAACTCGACGCTGTTCATTGCCGGTTTTGGCAATACGCGTGGACCGGCGATAATTATGGCTCCGCGTGGTCCGGGCAATCCGGTCTTCCAGGGTGCTGTTTTTAGGCCGACTGGAACGCAGCCGTTCATTACGTTCCCGTATGTGGGCGGAAGCGTCGGAAACTTTGGCTTGTCCGCAGGCAATTTCTCTGGCCCGCAGTTTGGCTATCCGGCCGGCACCCAGGCTCTGATGAGCGTCACGCCGGGCGGCAATGGTGCATCAAACTTCCCGGGACTCGGATCGGTTTTCGGCGGTATCCTGCCGGGACTCGTTCTCCAGACGACGCCGCTGCTCAATCAGGCAGGAGCTCCTGCCGGTGAAGCACCGACATCATTCACATTGGCCGCTTCGTATGCGCCTGATGCCCCTTTCGTCAATCGCGGATTTGGCGAGACAGGTTTTAACGCTTTCACGGTCGGTGCCAAATGGCGTATGACCAACGTGAACAGCCCGATCGGTGTCGGCTTGGCCGGATACTATAGATGGTACACAGACAATGCAGGCGACGCTGCCGGCTTTAATCAGCTCCAGCGTGGTGCCAGCCCGGGCGGCAACAATGGCGACATTGGCGTTACCCTATTCACCGATGCACGTCTTGCAAAATGGGCAAACCTTTCGGCTAACGTAGGTTTCATGTATGCGAGCGATGTAAAGGGAACGTTCCCGAACGGAACATTCACACTGCTTGACCGTCCGAATGAATTCACCGGTGCTATCGGTGTTGATTTCCCGGTTAACAAATATTTTCAGCCGATCCTCGAATTCCGTTCGCTCTACTACGTAGGCGGCCGGACACCGAATGCATTCGAAAATAATCCGATGGATGCCATCGCAGGTGCAAAGATCCACATTACCCGCTGGGCAGGTATTGGCGGAGCATACCGCTACAACGTAAACCAGCAGAGCCGCGATTCGTTTAGCAACGATACCTCGCAGGCGAATTCTATATTCATCCCCTGCCGTGTAGGCCAGACGGTTGGCTGTCCGCAGACGATCGTCTCGACCTTCCGCGGTGTGCCTGCCGGTTTCCAGGAATCATCTGATCCGCACGGATACATCTTCCAGGCATGGGTCGGACGGCGTAACAAACGTGCTGAGGCCATTGAGAACAAGCCGGCTGACGTGACGGGTGTTGCTTTGACCAATTCGACGATCACGATCGCATGTCCTCCGGGATACCGTTCGCCTTCTGGCTGTAGCGATAACCGTACGGTTGGCGTTACGACATCGGCAGTCGATCCGGAAAATGATGTTCTTACCTATAACTACACAGTTTCAGGTGGACGCGTCGTTGGATCGGGTTCGAAAGTTGATTGGGATCTGAGCGGTGCTCAGGAAGGTACCTACACGATTACCACTGCAGTCAACGATGGCTGCGGCGTGTGTGGCAAGACGGATACTCGTACAGTCACAGTCAAGAAGTGTGACGATTGCGTCAAGATCATTGACTGCAACTGCGGAACACTTTCAGTTGACGGCCCGTCTGGAACGACCAGCCCGGGAAGTCCGATGACATTTACGGCAAACCTTACCGGTGGTGCTGATGTCACATATAACTGGACAGTGTCGACTGGTACGATCTCATCGGGTCAGGGAACTTCGGCGATCACTGTTGACACTACTGGCCTTGCTGGTCAGACAGTAACAGCAACTGTCGAACTCGGCGGATTGAAACCGGATTGTAACTGTCAAAATACTGACTCTGAGTCGGCAGGCGTTGCACCTAGGGAGATTGCTACGGAAGAGGACATTTTCGGCAAACAGGTCGATGACGAAGTCAAGGTTCGTGTGGACAACTTCTACATCAAGTTGAACAACGATCCTAACGCACGTGGATTTATCATCAACTACGGAACCGCCGCTCAGATCAAGGCTCGTAGAGCTCAGATCATGAAGGCGATCAACTTCCGTAAATATGACAAGGGCCGTGTCACCTTTGTTGACTCGATCGCGGATGGCGGTGTTAACACCAAGTTCTACCTCGTCCCGTCGGGTGCCGATGAACCACAGCCTTAATTGGTGAGCAGCTTCTCACCTCGCAAGAGGGGGAGAACATAATTCGAGCGGCCGCAGGTTCCATCACAAACCTGCGGCCGTCTTTTTTGATTTGAAAAGGCTTTGCAACTTCCGTGTATTTTTGTAGAATAGGGTTACTAACGTAGGGAATGCGGAAACTCTCCGGGTTCCTTGGAATGGATGCAAACTAAATTCGTACTTTCGTCATCTCATTGATGGCATGTTTTTCCTCTCCGGTGCGGGTGGCTCCGCTCATAGTTCCGATCAACAAAAGTAATATGTTCAATATAAGAAAGTTTAAAGCAGGATTCTCGCTATTGTTAGCGGTCTCGATCTTTCAGTCGTTGGTGCTTGCAAATATTCCGGATGGAGTGGCACCCAAGGATCCGCCAAAGTTTGAAAACTGGTCCGTCGTCGGCCCTGACGGCGGTGACGTCCGCTCGGTCGCAATCGATCCGCGTGACCAGAACCGTCTTTACATCAGTACACTCGACGGCCAGATCCACACGTCGGCGGACGCCGGCAAAACATGGCGTTTGCTTGTGAATCTGAACGAGCCCGAAATGGTCATGGACAACCTCTTTGTCGATTCCCGCGATTCGAAGACGATCTACGCGTCGGGCCACCGTCATAAGAATCCTGGTGGATTTTTTCGTTCAACGGATGGCGGAGCTACGTGGAAAGAAGCAAAGGAACTGCATAAAGAGTCGATCCATGCATTGACTCAGTCTCCGTCCGACCCAAACATCCTGCTCGCCGGAACGGTCAACGGAGTTTGGATATCCAGGAATTCGGGAGCTGACTGGGAAAGGTTCTCGTCACCTTCAAACCCGATCAACATCGATTCGATCGCCGTCGATCCGCGAACACCGAGCACGATCTACGCCGGCACG
>JANLTF010000520.1:0-7814 GCA_031362825.1 Acidobacteriota bacterium
TAACGGCCAAAGCAAATAAAGAGCAGAAAACGTGTTTACCCATAAGTCCTCTTTTCGATAAATAGTTTATCTGGTATATTTTGCCTAACTCTTCTAAGAATTTAAACAACTAAAGGAATAAAATCGATGAGCGCAACCGCACAATCCATTACTGCCGATGCTTCGCAGAAGCACCCAAAGGGTCTAGCCGTACTTTTTGCCACCGAGATGTGGGAACGATTTTCGTTCTACTCAATGCTCGCGTTGTTCACGCTTTACTTACGTGATCCAAACGAAGGTTTTGGTTGGACAGCCGCCGAAGCAACTTGGCTATACTCGACATATCTTATGTTCGTGTATTTGAGCCCGCTGGTTGGCGGCTTCATCGCGGATCGGTTTACGGGCTATCGAAAGGCCGTGATGATCGGCGGCTTCTTTTTTATGGCGGGCCACGCCACGCTATCGATACCGGCGATCTGGGCCGTTTATCTTGCTCTGACATTTCTAGTTATAGGTAACGGTTTCTTCAAGCCCAACGTCTCGACGATGGTGGGCAACCTCTATCCCGAGGGCAGCCCGCTCAAGGACCGTGCGTACAACATCTTCTACATGGGGATCAACGTCGGAGCGGCTCTGGCTCCGATCGTGATGGAGATCGTTCGGCACTATTTCGGCTTCCACGCGGCTTTTGCGGTCGCCGCATTCGGAATGGTTCTCTCGGTATTTGTGCTTTGGAAATGGAAAGAACACATCAAGATAGCTGACAACAAGCACGCGATGTCGAGCGCTGAACAAGCAGATGCTGCTGCAACCGCCGTCGATGCTCCGCCTCACGAAGTGAGTGATCAGGGAGAACGAACCACGTCGCAAAAGGCGATGGATTTGATGAACACCGTCTCAGACGGTAAGCGCATTATGGCGTTGATCGTGATCTTCTTGATTGTAATCGTTTTCTGGATGGTCTTTCATCAAAACGGCTCGACGATCACGTATTTCGCTGACGATAACACCGATTGGGCAGTCTCGGGAACGCTTTCAAATTCGATCAACGCGATCTGGATCCTGATCCTGACGTTCCCGCTCGTTTGGTTCTGGGGATTCCTTTCGAGACGCGGCAAAGAGCCTTCGACCCCGACCAAAATGGCCTTTGGTATGACGCTGACCGGACTGTCGTTCCTTGTTTTGGGTTATGGCGCGTACATCGGTGAAACGTCAACTCGAACTGCAGATCAAATAGCCACTGGCGAGTTCCGTATCAACGAACGGGTTGCTACAAATCTGGTCGCTCAGGGAGTTCCCAAGGATGTCATAGATAAACTGATGGCGGCAAAGGTCGCCGATGGCGAAACCGCAGTTGTCGCCGAATGCCCCACCGGCAAAACCTGTAAACCTGTTATAAACGGCGTCAAATTCTCGGCAGTGACAGACGAAAAGACAGGTGTCAAAACTGCCGGAGGTGATGGCCTAATAGCGGCCGTAAACAAGGTCGCTCCGGGTCAGGGCGATGCTCATAAGGATAAGTTCCAGCAAGCATCGCACTTGTTCCGCGTGTCGCCGTTTTGGCTGATATTTGCCTATATGATCGTGACTTTGGGCGAGCTGATGCTGTCGCCAATGGGACTTTCGCTCGTATCGAAGGTCGCTCCGATCTCGAAACGCGGATTGCTCATGGGCGGATGGTTCGTCGCAACCGCCATCGGCAACAAGCTAACTCAGATCGGCGTATATTGGGACATCTGGCTCCAGTCCTCGTTCTTCATCGTCCTCGCCTGCATGGCACTGGTGATGGCAGTCGTGCTATTCGCGATCTTGAAACCACTCAAGAAAGCAATGCCCGGCGTGTAGGAAGGCAGGAGACACGAGACGAGAGACGGGAGTCAAGAAATTGGAGCGAAGATCCTAAGACACCAAGACCTGCTCGTCTATAAAAAAGCCATCGAAGCCGCAATGCGAATCTTTGAGGTGAGTAAGTCTTTTCCAAAAGAAGAGACTTACTCACTCACAGATCAGATTCGCAGATCATCACGATCGGCCCCGGCAAATATTGCAGAAGCTTGGCGAAAGCGGCGATACAAGGCAGCTTTTATAGCTAAGCTCAACGATGCAGAAGGCGAAGCCGCCGAAACCCAGACATGGCTAGAGGTCGCCGTTCGTTCTGAATACGTCGAACGTGAAGTCGCCAAAGAGCTTTATCTCGAGTACGACGAGATCCTTTCAATGCTTGTCTCAATGGAAAACAATCCACAAAAATGGCTTCCTCTATGACCTCCACGGACGAGTCTAATATTGTCTCCTGTCTCTAGTCTCCCGTCTCCCGTCTTGCATTACGAAAGGCTTCCATAGCGAGCGCCGCACCGGCGTGCATGATCTCCGGTTTGTGGTATTTCCAGTACTTCTCAAACTCTTCAGCGCCCATCTGCGTATTCTCAAGGCGTGCTTTTTCTTTCAAATAATTTTCGGCCCAGGCCCGAATATCCATATCTGTATTCAACGCCGTGCGGGCGCCGTGCATCAAATTATCGCGTTCCATAGTTATTTACTCCTTATGGTAGATTATTAGATAGTCACTACTTTTTAACAACCGGCCGCTCAAGCGGCCGTTCCGGAGTTCCTTTGTGAAAAAGATATTTCTAAGCTTACTAGTCGCCGCTCTGCTCATTCCAAACGCGGCATTTGCCCAGACTGCGGCGAAAAAGCCGCTTCCTGCGGCACGCCCTGAATACAAGGTACCGTTTGTCAATAAAACGCTCGCCAACGGGCTCGAGATAATCGTCTATGCTGACAAAGCCGTGCCGATCGTCACAGTCGAACTGGACGTTCGAAACGGTTCGTTCACCGAACCGCCCGAGCTAAACGGCCTCTCGCACCTCTACGAGCATATGTTCTTTAAGACGAACAGTGCCAGCCGTATCAGCCAGTGCGAGCTAGCGTTGAAGCAAGGACCGTTGAGCGACTATGGGCAAAAACTATGCGACGGCCCGCTGAAACTCAGATCAAGGGTCGGCGATGTCAGCTATCTGAGCGAGGTCGGCCAGATGGGCATAAACTATAATGGTTCGACCCGCGAAGAGGTCGTCAACTATTACTTCACGACCACCAGTCAGTACGCCGCGACCGCGATTCGGATCATTCGGGACGCCGCACTATTTCCTGTTTTTGACGAAGAAGAGTTCGCCCGCGAAAAAGAGGTCGTGATCGGCGAGATCGACCGCAACGAATCAAATCCGTTTTACTATCTCAACCGGACACTCCAGGACAAGCTCTTTTATAAATATCCGACACGAAAAAATCCGCTCGGCACCCGCGAATCGATACAGAATTCGACGACCGAAAAGATGCGGCTGATTCAAGGCCGTTATTACGTTCCAAACAACTCGGCGATCGTCGTGACCGGCGATGTCGATCCGAACGAAATATTCAGACTGGTTGAAAAAGAATTTGGAACCTGGGAGCGTCGCGCTGTCGAGCCCTTTAAGGAATTTCCACTCGTAGAGCATCCGCCGCTTACAAAAAGCGAAGGGTTTGTCGTCGAACAGCCCGTCCAAAACGTGCTTGTCCAGATCGGCTGGCACGGCCCATCGATCGGCAAAGACAATGCCGCAACTTATGCTGCGGACGTCTTTTCATACATCATCACGCAGCCAGATTCGCGGTTTCAACGCAATCTGGTCGACTCAGGATTGGTCGTCGGGGCCGATTTTGGTTATTACACGCAGCGAAATGTCGGGCCGATCGTTTTGACGCTCGTAACAACACCGGATAAGGCCAAGGCAGCGTTGAAAGCGGCGTACGCCGAAGTTGCTCAATTTGATAAGCCAACCTATTTCACCGACGCCGAACTGGAAAATGCCAAAACTATTCTCGAATCCCGCGATCTCTTTGACCGCGAGAAGCTGTCTGAATATGTTCACACACTTGGCTTCTGGTGGTCGTCGACGGGTATCGAGTATTTTCGCGGTTATCATAAGGAACTCCGTTCCGTTACGCGGGCCGACACGACACGATACATTCAGACCTACGTTCAGGGCAAACCGCACATTGGCGTTACGCTGATCTCCAAAGAATCTCAATCGCAGGCTCGCATTACGGCGGAGGACCTGACCGGTAACTAGTATGCATTTAGAAATGAAACGTTTTCAGCGGATCGTTATGGTCCTGATGCTGCTCTTTGCGCAGCAGGCCTCGTTTGGACAAACGACGGGAAGCAGCCTCTCGGAGCAGGCCGCACTGGTCACGGAATTTGATGTAAACGGGCTAAAGGTGATAGTCAAGAAACGGCCCGGAAGTGCGACCGTCGCGGCCGGGCTATTTATTCGCGGCGGGGCAAGAAACCTGACCGCTCAGAACGCCGGAATTGAAAGCTTTATGCTTAGTGCCGCGACCGAAGGCAGCCTCAAGTTCCCGCGAAGGGTGCTCCGGCAGGAATTGGCCAGGACCGGCGGCGGTATCGGATCAAGATCGCTCTATGATTACAGCTCGTTGAACCTGGCCTCGACCCGCGAGAATTTTGACCTTACCTGGCAGATGTTTACGGATATCGCACTGCGTCCCGCATTCGCGGCCACCGATGTCGAATTGACGAGAGAAAAGATCTTGACGCAATTGCGGGGACAAGAGGACGATCCTGACTCGCATTTGCAGGAGATGGTGGACAAGACCATTTTCAATAAAACGCCGTTTGAAAACGATCCGGACGGCACCGTTGAGTCGATCACACGTCTCACTGCCGCTGACCTGCGTACATATCATAGGAAAATGATCGAGACCTCACGGCTCATTTTGGTTGTTGTCGGTGATCTCGATGCGGAACAGATAAAGCGGATGGTGACGGCCGCGTTTGGCAATACGCCTCGCGGAACCTACAAAGAGCCATCGGTTCCGTCCCTCGACTTTTCAAAGGCGACGCTCGATATTACGCAACGCGCCTTGCCGACCAACTACATCAACGGCATCTTTGCGGCGCCTTCGTACGCTAGCGCCGATTATCCGGCGATGCGCGTCGCGATCAGTGTGCTTCGCGAACGGGTCTTTGAAGAGGTCCGTGTCAAAAGAAATCTATCATACGCACCGAGCGCGGACCTCGGCACGATAGCAGCAAATACCGGTGCGATCTATGTTACTGCTGTGGATGCAAATCAGTCGATAAGGCTGATGCTCGCCGAGATCAACACGCTAAAGACAACACCGCTTGACGAACGGACCATTTCCGGCGTGACCGGTCAATTTTTGACGAACCATTTTACCGGCCAGGAAACCAACGCCGCACAGGCGACGGAACTTGCCAAGTATGAGCTGATAGGCGGCGGCTGGCGAAATGCTTTTGAATTTCTCAACCGCGTTAAAAAGGTCACAGGAGCGGATGTCCAAAGGGTCTCACAGAAATACATGACAAACCTACGATTTATTGTCGTGGGCAATCCCGACGCGATCGATCGATCGATCTTTCTACAGAAATAAAAAAGGCAGGACGCTTTCGACGGCGTCCTGCCCGATTTGATCAGCGACCGTCTTTCTTGCGGTCAACTCCGCCGTCTTTTGCCGGTGGCGGGTCGGCCTTGGGCTGCGGTTTTGGCGATTCGCGGACCGGCTCAGGATCACGCTGGCGTGTCGGCGGCGGATCGTTTCGAACGGGCGGATCATTACGCGGACGCTCGTTTCGAACAGGCGGATCATACCGCGGTGTTTCGCGTTGCGTAGGCGGCGTGTAAACCGGTGCCTGACGGACCGGCTCGCGTTCGGTCCGCTGCGTTGGCGGCGCGTAGGTCGGGGCCTGTTTTACGGGCGGATTGGTCCTCTCGGTGGTCCGTTCGACCGCACCGGTTTGCCGAATAGGCTGCCCAGTGTCGCCGGTCGCACGTACCGGCTCCGTAGTTTTCACAGGCGGACGTCCGCCGAGGTTTCGCGTTGTACGCAGCTCATTGTCGAGCGGAGCGTCGGTGTTTCTTACGGACGCACCTGTCTTTACAAGGTCGGCACGAACGGCAAGCGGCGGACGGACGGTCTTGATCTCAGCTCCCAGGTTATTCTTGACCTCCGCATATTGAGGCAGGAGCGGAGCGGTTTTCGTTGCGTCCGGAATGCGGCCCAGCAGCGATTTTGCAAGCGCCACATCCAGGACGGTAGCACCACTGTTCTTGATCCCAAACTTGTCCGTCTTGACCGTGATCACGCCTGTTGGCGGCACGACCTCGATCGGCAGTCGCGGCGTTTTTGCGATGCGAGGATCGGGTGTCGGTGTCGGAGTGCCGTTATTGTGGCCGTTTCCGTGATGTCCGCCGTGGTGGTTGTTGAAATAGTAGTAGTTATAGTTGTAGTACGCGTAGCTGTACGGCAGCGGATACCAGCAATAGTTGCCACCCCACGTCGTAAATACAACCAGAGCCGGCGACCACCAACTACGGCTGTAACGATAGTAGCCATACGGCGTCCAGTTCCAATAGCCATCGTCGTAGAACCAACGGCCGTGGTGATACGTCGCCCAGCCCCAAGGCTCGTCATTGACCCAGGTCCATCCAAACGGAGGCACCCAGCGCCAATGGCCGTAGCGATATGGAGACCACGCAGTGTAGTTGCTGATCGATGAACGGTGCGGGCGCCAAACGTAGCCGTATTTGTTGGTGTGGATCCAAGAGCCGTTGTCGTTTAGCTCTTCGGCACCGTAGATGTCCTGATCGTAATATTTATCGTAATACGCGGTTTTCAGCTGGTTGGCGATCGTTTCGTCACGCTGCAAGGCCCACGTGTCAAAGTCATCTGCGTACTTCGACGCATCGCCCGTTTCCCACTCACCGGCCATGTTGCCTGAAATAAAGATCCGCGAACTGCGGCCCGATTTGATCGTAAAGCCGGACGTGTCCGAATAAACGCGGGCCTCGCCCTTGTCCATAACGCTGACGCGGATCTCGTCGCCCTGTTTTCCGGCGTCGAGACGATACATTCCCGAGCGTTGAGCCGCGATCGTCGTGTTTGGGGCATCGATCTCAAAATATGAGCGTTCCTTATCGAAATCGACCAGCCGCACGCTCAGGCTGCCTTCAGGAAGGCTGACGGCGATGCCTTCGTCCTTGAGTTTGATGATGCGCAAACTTGAGTTTTCGGTTAGGCGAAGGTGCGTTTTGCTATTGAATTGGATCTCAACTCGCGCTCCGAGCGAGGTCGTGATCTCATCGCCTTCAACGATGGGCAGATTAAGCGTCAGTTTTTCCCAATCCTGTGCATCGAGACGCCGAATCTGGGCATCGCCGCTGATGAAGCTGATGCGGGCAACACGCGCCGTCACATCCGGCGTTTCTTCTTCGTTCTCCGGAATCGTATAATTCTCGGCGTCGGGCAGATTGAGAGTTTGAGCAGGCGTCGCAAAAACCCACGGAATCGCCGTCAACACGGCCAAAAACGCCGTCGGCAGCAATTTTACTAATTTGGAATGCATATAGCTTCCCTCCTAAATTTTGAGGTTTCCTAAACGGAAGACCGGTTGGTTCGTAACGACAGTCAACCATTGCTTAAGTTTGTTGCAATAATCGTTCCTAAACCGTGTATCTACTATTTGTTACGAAAATAACGCCTGCACCAAACCTTATGTGTTAGGTCCCTAACCAAATCGTGCGCTTTGTGCGGGCCACCGATACCAAATAGTGCATCAGATATCACTTGCAACACGCGTCGGGCGGGATATAAACTCAGAGGTAAGGGTGCAAAGGAGATGGCATGATGAATTAAACGGTGGCGATGTACTCTGATGTTGAAAGACGTTGGAGTAGAGAGGCTTGAAGCTGAATTTTTTCATGCGGCTATTTGACCGCGTAAAGGAGACTAACTCCGATCCCGCTTCTCGC
>JANLTF010000521.1:0-4879 GCA_031362825.1 Acidobacteriota bacterium
GTCGCTCACCCAAGTGGTTCCCTGGATTACCCGTCCGCGAGATCACGACAAACTATTCAAACCGAAAAACTGCGAACCGTCCTCAACCAGCGACACTTCGCAGTCTTTCCAAAACCAAAAGATCAAGGGGCAGTTTTACACGGCAGAAACCGCGACCATCGCATTCGGATTTGTCGACTTCAAGTCCGATAAATCCCGTTGACGCGGCCCCGTGACCAAAATACCTACGAGGAGATAGAAAATGAAAGAAGCAGCAGCAGGTAACAACGAGTACATATGCGAAAACGATGAGCGTGTCTGGATCATGTTCGACACGCTCAATTGGGCGAACGTGAATATTAGGATGAAAGAGAATGGCGGAGCATGGCAAGACCTAAAACAACGATTCTATTCTTTCAAAGCATCGGCTTCGGAAGTTCATCTTGTTTTTAGCTTCACCTTTATACAGGACGGCGTGTGCTACGTAACGGCGTATGGTGAGGCGGGCGGCGATCGCTATGAAGGGAAGGCCTGGTTCGATGCTTCTGGCCCCGATTCAAAGCAGTTTAGATTTCATACCTAATTTAAAGACGATCACAGATTGGAGGATATATGAAGATAACACCGTTAAGAATCACCGCTTTTTGTGCTTTAGTATTGGCTCTTTGCTCAATTTCAATAGGTCAAGCGACTCCTTCGGATTCCGAGATTATTGCTCAAGAGCAAAAACTCTTGGAGATGTATCGGCAAAAGGAGAAAGACATCCAGGAAAAAATCCGACTGTTAGAAGGTAAGCGCCGAGCCGACCCAGCCGGGCAAAACGAGGCGGGTGTGCCCGAGCAAAATAAAGATTTGCCCATTTTAGTTCCCGAACCCGTGGTTCCGCCGGCAAAGACAGCTTCGAAGGCACTGACTACGGACAATCGGAACGCATCCACCGGTGGAGCCAATCCGAGCGACCCGCCTGCTTCGGCCCCGGCATCTGCCAACCCTCAGGATGCAAATCCCTGTCCTTTGGTCTCGGATGCAGCTCAACAAAGACTGTGCAGGATCGCAGATACCATTGTATCGAAAAGGCCCAGAAGGACAGCCCAGTACCTCGTTGACATCCAACAGCTATTGACATATGCGATCCTGAACGAACACGCAAAAGCGTCCGAGGAGGCCGCACTGATCGGCGGTTCAGAAAGAAAGCGAACAGACAAACAAGTCGGAGCCGGCTCGGCCTCGAGCGGAACGACGTCGTTGGTCTCAAAAGGTGGAGCACCGGCAATAATAGGTTGGGCGGTTGAAAATGGAGCTGCAAGTTCTTCAGTCGATGGAACGACCGTAACGCTAAAGGTAAACCCTTACAATATGGGACGAGCTCTCCTATACCGTCAAACCCTCCCTGAAATATCAAGTTTTGCTGGCAATCGGATCAATTCATATTTCACCGGTGACCCGAACGCAAATTCGTCGAATGTCTTCGATCTCAGGAAACTCTCTCTCGGCTTTTCGTTTGACATAAGTCGGGGCCGTGAAACTCCCGAATTTATTATTAGCAAACAGCAACTATCCGCCTGGTCAGTGAAGTATGAGTTCATAAACCACCGAAATCCGCTCTCACCGAGGTGGAACTCGCTACGAAATGCCTATTTCGCAAAACAGGCCCCCGTATCCGACAAGATCGTTGATCAGACCCTTGAGCTTTTCGACAATCCGGTCTTCAAAAAACATCTTGATGAATGGCTAGCAAAGCTCGACGAAGCTCTGGCCGTCAACGATGCAGCATGTCCCCCAGCGATGCCTGAAATCTCTGCTGCCAGAACAGCCTGCATTGACAAGGCCGCGAAGATTCTCGCAATAAAAATGGCTGAGTTCCCATTGAAGGATGCCTTGAAGAACGAAACGGTCGCAAAGTTCATCGAAGGGTTAAAGACATCTTCCGCATCGTATGTCGAAAACAGAAACGGTTTTCTGGACGAGGTTAACAAAGGTGCAATTGCGACCCTTGAATATACCAATCATCGCGAAGTAAATTCCCCCGACTGGTCCAACGTTCGGTTCGTTTGGGAAAAGGGATTTTTTTCGGGGTTCGATTTCACGGCCAACGCCGAGATGTCGTTCTACCATAAGACGCCGGTTGGGACACAACGCTTCAAAAACTTTAATTTTGCTTTCGATGTAGAGCGAAAATTGAATGACCTATTGCCATTCGGCAATAGTACTTTTTCGGGTGCACTAAGGTATACACGACAGCAAAGTAACGTGGTTTTACCAAACGGCGTCGTGGCTGACGGAACGAAGGGGGACATCCTTTTTGGCCAGTTGAAACTTACGATCCCCGTAGGCGACACAGGCTTCAAGTTGCCTTTCTCAGTCACGTTCGGAAATCGAAGTGAGTTCATCAAGGAGAAGTTTGTTCGTGCAAATTTCGGATTCACTCTCGATCTCGATCAGATATTCAATCCTTTTCGGTTTCTCGGTAAAGAACGTTGACAGAAGTGGAGAGTAGCAATGAACAACATGTTTTCAAAGCCCATGTTCCCGATATTTGGCGTCATTTTTTTGGTTCTGGTTTACGGTATTTTCGATCAGGCAATCATACATTGCGGGGGTAAATACTTTCCGACGGGTTGCTCTGCACTCAACGCTGCGGGCGTATTCGGGTCTGACGTGCCCGCTGAACAGAAGGCATTCGACATTTTGGCAGCCCAAATGAAGGCGAAAAATGCCGAATATGAAAAAGCCGCGGCTCGGGCTTTCACGACCGAGCTGGAACCGGAAAGGAAGGAACACGCAACTCTTGTGGAAAAGCTCAAAGGCGAGGCTAACAATATCCGGCAAGAAATTGGTTCCAGATATTCTAGCCGAATGAGCTGGACATTTTTGACGGCGGTTTTCTTTCTGCTTTCGATTTCGGCAATAGGCCTTTCGGTCTCGATCTTTAAGGAATCCGTCGTGAAAACAAATAGGTGGATATTTAGAACCTCGATAGTGGCCGTTGCGTTTCCGGCTCTAATGTACTTCACCACGTACTATATGCGGATCATTGAGAAACTGTACGGGAATACCGTTTTGGGTGGTCACGATATACCCGAATCGATCCTCAATTTTACGAATGTACTCGGGTTTGCGGGAACAATTTTTCTTGTTGCGTCGGTGTCCGCGATCCTATTTTCGGTGGAAGAGAAAAAGGAGAACCTCAATTTTACAACCGAAAATGGTGAAGAAAGGATCCCAGAAACCGAGGAGCAGAAGGTCGCGAATTTTAGGAATCGCGATCAAACCCAGGTAGTCAGCGAAACAGAGAAGAATGCCGCCACAGCGGCATCTACGATCCTTGCGGAAAAATATGAGCGTCAGATGCTGAATCTCAAATTCGTTCTTTACGTTGGGGGGGCCATGCTGTGCGTTGCAGTTTTGCAACTGAGCACTCTCGCCGAATGGCACCGGGCATTTCTACCCGCAGAATTTAGCAAGGCCATTTCCTCGATCCATACCGCCTATTTCAAAAGTTCGATAACGTTTCAGGCTGGGATCTACACGATTATGCTAGGCGTTTTATACTTGCCTGCCGCCTACATTATTAAGGAGAAGGCATATGTCTTAAAACGAGCCGGGACTTTGCCAGAGGGAACACTTGAACAGAAAGGACTTTCATTCAATTTTTGGGATTTCATTCCTAAGCTACTGACGATCTTAAGTCCTTTTCTTGCGGGATCGATAGCGGAACTCGTTAAGTGAGTTGAATCGCGACGGGAAAACATTTTCGAACAGCAATAATAACAAAAGGAGAAAAATCATGGCAATTAATTTTACGTTTACGAAGACGGGGACCTCGCGGTTTGCGCAGGTTATTGGGAGTGCGGAGCCGAAGTTTTTGGTTGGGAAGGAGACGTTGTATGACGGGAACAAGTATGGTTTGTACAACACTTCGCTGACGGCGGGCGGGGCTTATGATGCGGCGGCGTTTGTGGGTGATTACGGGTTTTGGGCTTATTTTATTGCACCGACGGCAAAGGGCGAGAGCAATAACTCGTTTACGTGTCTCAACACCTACGACCGTGCGAAGTTCACGTTCAGCTTTATGCAATACGCGGCTCATGTACCGAACGGCGATTTCGTGAAGTTCTTCAAAGAGCTGCTGGCTCTGCCGAGCGGGCCGTTCTATTTCCCGAAACTCGTCGTACAGAACGGTCGGATATTCTATCGCGAATCGACGGGCACGCTGAAGCAGATCGAGAACGACGCTTCGACGCAGGGCTTGATGGACTATCTTAATCCAACTCTCAACGATATCGAGGATCAGGAACTGATCTGCTCGGCACGAATGGTACATTGGGCGATGAAAGACCCCGCGAACCGCGATCTGCAGGTAAAGGTTGCCATCGATCACTTCAAGTCGAACATGAAGCGTTACGCGACGAGCTACAACCTCGACGGCTATCCCGACAAGGTCTGCCAGGTCGTCTGCGACATCCGCCACCAGGGCCGGGCCACCAGCCAACAGATCATCGACGCCCTAAACACCGGCGGCAATTTCGAACTGGCCTTCAACAAACTCCTGCTACTCGGCCAGCCCAAGTACGCTTCGAGAATTACCACCATTCGAGCGGTCATCAACAAGCTGATCGCGGACGGTAAGTTTGGAAAGACGTACAAGCTGTCGACGAATGAGTTCGTTTAGGGCCGCGTAATCGCGGCGGAAGTTGGCAAGTCGTATCGCAACCCGCTGTCTGGGCGATTTGCCAATGAAAATTTAACCCGAAACATAGAAAGGAGATGGCATGATGAATTAAACGGTGGCGATGTACTCTGATGTTGAAAGACGTTGGAGTAGAGAGGCTTGAAGCTGAATTTTTTCATGCGGCTATTTGACCGCGTAAAGGAGACTAACTCCGATCCCGCTTCTCGC
>JANLTF010000341.1:0-2012 GCA_031362825.1 Acidobacteriota bacterium
GCACGCTGTTTTGAAGATACGCAATACGGTCATTAAGGCCGTTCGAGATTTCTTTGACGACAACGGATTCACTCTAGCGGACACCCCAAAATTCAAGCCGGCCGCGTGCTAAGTCACAACTAATCTGATTGAATTAGATTATTTCGGCGACGATAAAGCGTATCTGACGCAATCTGGCCAGCTTTATAACGAAGCGACGGCGGCGGCATTTGGCAAATCATACGCGTTCGGCCCGTCGTTTCGTGCGGAGAAATCGAAGACGCGCCGTCACCTGACCGAATTCTGGATGGTCGAGCCTGAGGTTGCGTACGCAAATTACGAAGACATGATGGACCTAGGCGAAGCGATGATCTTGTCGGTTGTCGAACGCGTGCTCACCGACCGTCAGGAAGAGCTAAAAACGCTCGAACGCGACACGACGGTTCTCGAAGCCATTAATTCCCCGTTCCCGCGTCTACATTACGACGATGCGGTCAAGATGCTGCAAGAGGGCTTTGCCAAAGGCGAGCTTGAGAACAATTTCGAATGGGGCGGCGATTTTGGTGCTCCGGACGAAACATATCTGTCGACGCAGCACGGCAAGCCGGTTTTCGTTCACCATTTCCCGGCTGCGATCAAAGGGTTTTACTTTGAGGTCGATCCCGAGCGTCCCGAATGCGCCCTCGGCATCGACCTGCTCGCCCCTGAGGGCTACGGCGAGATCATCGGCGGCGGCGAACGTGCCGCAAATCTCGATTACCTGATCGAACAGCTCAAAAATCACGGACTAGATCAGGCGACGTTCGAATGGTACCTCGACCTCCGCCGCTACGGCAGCGTACCCCACGCAGGTTTCGGCATGGGCATCGAACGCTGCACCGCCTGGATGGCCGGCATCGAACACGTCCGCGAGACCATTCCGTTTCCGAGGATGTTGTATAGGTTGAGACCGTAATTATCGAACCACGACCCAGGAGGGCTTAAATGAAAACAACTAATTTGATCACCTTTTCACTGTTGCTCATCGCGGGTTTCGTACTTTCGACCAATGGACAAAGTGCGGCGAAAAATACCGGCGAGGAGTTTCGTGCCTTTCTCGTGAGAGTAGATGCTGCTCAATTAGAACTTCAGAACGGTAAAGCTGAGCCCTTTAAGGCGGTTTGGTCGCGAGGCGAAGACGTTACTTTGTCCGGCGGATTCGGCGGCTCTGTGGAGAAAGGGTGGGATGCCGTTAGCAAACGGCTCGACTGGGTCGGTTCTAGCTTCTCGAAGGGTACCAATAAGATCGAGCGCGTTGTCACGAACCAGCATGGAGATCTGGGCTACGTCGTACAGCTGGAACATATTGCCTTCTCAGTTCCTGACACCGGAAAACCCGCAACGCGAGACTACCGTGTGACGATGATCTTCCGCAAGGAGAAAGGCGGCTGGAAGATAGTCCACCGACAGGCAGATTCAAATCTTACCAAGCAGGCCCCTCAATAAGATGTCAACTTACACCGCAAGAATCACGTGGAAGAGCGATTCGCCGGAGACTTTTACTAAGAACCGGTATTCGCGGGGGCATGAGTGGGAGTTTGACGGCGGGGTGAGGGTTCCGGTTTCGTCTTCGCCTCATGTGGTACCTAGGTTTTCGGTTGAGGCGGCAGTTGATCCCGAGGAGGCGTTGGTGGCGTCGGCTTCGTCTTGTCATATGCTGACGTTTTTGTGGTTGGCGGCGACTGCCGGATTTAATATTGAGTCGTACGAAGACAACGCCGTGGGCGAAATGGCGGCGATGGATGACGGGCGGCAGTGGATGGCGACGATCACGCTTGATCCGCAGATCGAGTGGATCGGCCCGGTGCCGAGTGCGGAACGTCTCGCCGCCCTTCATTACAGCGCTCACCGGGAATGCTACATCGCGAATTCGATCAAGTCTGAGATCGTGATCTGTCAGAACCGGGAGCGATAGCGACTGGGCTCTTCGTCGCGGTGCGAGAGAACCACCCCGTCAGCGGAAGCCGCTGCCACCCCTCCTTGGTAAGGAGGGG
>JANLTF010000528.1:0-4278 GCA_031362825.1 Acidobacteriota bacterium
GGCAATTTTCCGATCGTCGGTGTTCGCAATCTGCAATCGCACAACGCCTTTACACAGGTCTCGTCCGAACTCGGCATCCTCGGCCTGATCGCCTATCTGGTATTCATTATCAGCCCGTTCCGCAAACTCTCGGCCATCGAACGCACACATTTCGACCAAGACAAGGCCGACTGGTTCTACTATCTCGCGATCGGCTTCCAGGCCAGCATCGTCGGCTATATGGTCTCCAGCTTCTTCGCGTCAGTCGCCTACAATTGGTTCATCTACTACCTCATCGCCTACGCCGTAGCATTCCGCAGAATCTACAGCGTCGAGAGCGAAGCAAAAACAAGCTGAGATAGAGCGCCCTTTTAAAATAACCAATCGTGTTTTTGATGTGTTTTGGTCGAATTGTGGTAGGTACCAAAATTTTTTCCACGTCTTTGACGAAAACGAGCAAAAATGGGTGTTTGTGACAGTCAAGAAGGGCTGTTGTGGCAATCATTTTGGGGCTTGTGACAATAAAAAAGAGGCGTTGTGACAATCAAGAAAGGAGTGGTGACAATCCCAAAAACTATCGTCACAACTCGCAAAAAGCGGCCCTTTACCATTTCCCATCTAAATCCCCACCGTCGTCCATCTTTCCCATCTGAAAACGGCTCTTCCCATCGTCCCATTACCCCCACCGAAACGCCCACACGCCCATCGACCCTTTTCCTTGTGAGTCTGCCCCACAGTCCTGTCGCGAACGCAGCCCGCCAGAGGCAGAAACACGATCGGTAGGGAGTGTGTCTTTCTCTGAACTGTCGTACCCAATAGCAACACCGGGAACACCCGCCCTACCGGTTATTTTCCGCCTTTGATCCACAGCCTCCAGTTCGAGATCGCTACATCAGGGCGAAAATAGGGTTAGGCCTACTTTCTTGACGATATTAGAGTCTTGATGTATTTTTCCGAATATGGCGAGGAGAACACGGCTTGAGGTTGAGGGCGGATCTTATTATCGCGACGTTAAATCAAGATCGTCAAAAACGTAGGACTGACCCCAGTTTTCAATGGGGTAACTTCATAGATGACCCCAAATCTTCTGTGATGTGCTACTGATACATGCCAAAGCCGAGCTTGAGTTATATCGAAGGATTGAGATATAGTACGGTCATGATTTAGTCCTTCGGTTGTGCTGATCCCGCGACTACTCTGACCTGTGCGTGTGACACGTTTTGCGAGCCTAGAGGCCTTGGCAATGCGCAAGCTGGGTAATTTCCACGACTTTCACAAAGGATGTAAACCTATGACCGTTCGCATACGCACAATCAACTTGACCGGAGGTCAGGTGATGACCGTCTACGGCACGTTTTCGTCGGCCGTCGAGACGGCCTTGGACGATGGCTGGTTATCGTGCCTCGACATGTCAACACTTCGGAGGCCAGGAGGCCGGCATTCCGATATGTATGATGGGGCCGGCCATGACGTGATGGAGATTCTGATCCAGCGATACCTCCCCTATCCTGTTAAAAACGCTAACTTTAGCGAGACGGAGCGACTTACATGGGAAGGCGGCAATGGAACAAACGGCGTCAGGAATCTTGGAGCGCTCGATCGGCAAAACGGCGTGGGAAGCCAGGTGTCCCGCTACGAACACTACATATGGCAGAAGCCGGACTTCCAAATCAAGGCGAATCCGACAGATGCGTCGGGCCCGATTTTGCATCAGTTCAATATGAGTCGTTACATTAATCAAATCAATAGCGAGACAACGATTGCTCCCGATGACAAGGCCTGTCTCATCCGGCTAGAGAAATTACGTTATGTCATGCGATACCCAACCAACGACGATCGACCTATGCCTGGAGGTGTACCTGGTCTGCCAGAGCCGACAAAAACACAGATCGACCAATACAAGCTACTCGAACCGCAACGATTTGAAATATCTGGATATCGTATGGGCCTTGACCAATTGGCCATTTCGATGTATCTCTAAGAGCGTTTTCTTGAATTGCCGGATTGACTAGACACTGGTGCCAGGCCTGCGATATTGCGTTTTTGGATTCGCCTGTTTTCTCAGCCATGTACTTGGAGTATTTACGCAGCCAAGTTGCCTACGGATCTTCGGTTTAATAGACAGCGTGTCCGAGGTCATTCGCATTTCATGAACGTCCCGCTGCCGCCGATGCCGGCGGCGACGAGTCCTTTGCCGCTTTTGCCGACCACCCATTCCTGCATCTGGCAGAACGGCCGATTTGGAATTTTTAGCAGCACCGAGCCTCGTTTGTATGAGTTGTAGCTGACCTTGTAGTAATTGAATGTTGAGTCGCTGGCCACATAGTCGAGGCTCTTGCGCTGGACCCAGGTTCTGTAATCGAGGCCGATCTTTATTACTCGAGCACCCGGATATTGCGATGCAAACTTTGCTTTGACAAAGCTCTCGACGGCCGCGTCGCTCCACGGCGGCTGCTTCCACGAACGACTCGGGGCGTCACGTTCGACGATAGCCGTTAGCTCATCGGCGCGTTTCTCGACCTCGTCAAACACATCGGGTGGGATCGGCGTTTCAAACTGTGCATACCTCGGTTTTAGCTCTATGGTCTTTTCGGCCCGCCATTTTGCACGGTTCCAAATTAGTTCCTGGATCTCCATACGGACGGGATTGCCCGGCTCGTTGAAACCGAAATTTAGATTCTCCGTCGTATAGCCCATACCAACGATCGCCCGCACCGCAATGGCCCGCGCCTTTTTTTCGATCGCAATGCGGTTGGCCGCGATCTCGCACCAAACCCCAAAGCGGAAATCGACAGACCCTTCGCGAACATAACCCGGCGACAACCAATCGGTTAGGCCTTGATATCGCGTACGACAGAGTGAATCAAGTTGGGCAAGGTCCGCCACGTTGCTCTTCCACTGG
The DNA here is from genome assembly GCA_031362825.1 of Acidobacteriota bacterium. GTDB lineage: Bacteria > Acidobacteriota > Blastocatellia > Pyrinomonadales > Pyrinomonadaceae > OLB17. Next base: position 2,882 of record JANLTF010000528.1, read on the forward strand.
TCCGATAGCGGGACGCCTCCACCGCCTCCGAGATATTTTGAATCGTAATACGGAGCAAACGCCTGGACCGAAGGCAGAAACTTTCCGTTGGTCTCATCACTAAACGCCCGCTGTATCCGATCCATCGGTATCGACTCAAGCGGATTGCGGGCGGCATTGCCGATCTTCAGCTTTGGCGAACTTATGGGCAGCGTGACGACTTGATTGTCCATGTTGCCGTATCGGACCCTAACATTACCGCCATCAACGCGCTCGACCGTCGCCCTTACCCATTCTTGTCCTAAACAAAAGCACTGGTAACGAACTTCATCGCCCACGCTCTGGCCGTTCACGAGCGAACAAAATGCACTGAAAAGAAGCCCTATCAATATTGGTTTCACTTGAGACCCTCCTGCAATGTCTGATTTAGTGTCTAGATATTACCACGAATTTCCGGTCATTCTACTCAATATCGCGAGAAACCGTCTGCATAACATTAGACCTTGCACCTTCTTTCCGCACCTTCTTTCCCGCTTGGGATCTTGGGCCGACGGCTACCGCCAGTTTTTTGTTTCGAGTATTTGAATGTAATTACTGCGTTCGTATGCGGTCGGGTCCGAGGTAAACTGTTGGCTCATTGAGCCACGGAACGCATCGACGGATTGGAAAGGCATATCTCGCATGTAGAGTTCGAGGTCGTAGAGGATCTCTTTTATCCGGCCGATCCCGTTCCTCAACAGCGTCGAGGCCACCATGCCGACGTCGGCTCCGGCAAGCAGATATTTGATCAGTTCGCGGGCACTGTGGATCCCAGTCGTGGCAGCAAAGGAAACCGGAATGCGGCCATAAAGTACCGCGATCCAGAGGAGCGGCAATCGAATCTCGGCCGCGGTGCTCAGTTCCATGGTCGGAAGTACCTTGAGTTCCTCGATCTCAAGGTCCGGCTGGTAGAAACGGTTAAACAACACCAGGGCATCCGCACCAGCGTCGCTAAGAGATGATGCCATCTTCCCAATTGCTGAAAAATAAGGGTTAAGTTTGACGGCGATCGGGAGGCTTACGGCGTCGCGGACGAGCTTTACGATATCCAGGTATCGCTGCTCGACCTCCGACGATGAAATATGGATATCCGCGGGGATGAAGTAGATGTTGATCTCGAGGCCATCCGCCCCTGCCTGTTCGATCTCGAGGGCGAACTCGATCCAGCCCTCGGGCGTCACTCCGTTGAGGCTTGCGATTATCGGTATGTTGGTCCTTTCCTTCGCTTTGCGGATGATATCGAGATATTGACCGGTACCGACCGTGAATGAGTCGAGTCCCGGAAAATACTCGGAGGTCTCGGCAAACGCATTGGCGGTAGAGCGATATACCCGCTCGACATTAGCGGTGTCTTTGCGGATCTGTTCCTCGAACAGCGA
>JANLTF010000351.1:0-2598 GCA_031362825.1 Acidobacteriota bacterium
CAAAAGATCCTCGCTTCGCTCCAGCATCCGAACATCGCACGATTTCTCGATGGCGGAAAAACGCCTGACGACATGCCGTTTTACGCAATGGAATACATCGAGGGCGTGACGATCGATGATTATTGTCGCAATAAAAACCTCGACGAGACAATCGCTCTGTTTCGTCAGGTTTGTGCGGCGGTCAGCTTCGCCCATTCGCAATTGATCGTCCACCGCGACCTCAAACCATCAAACATTTTGGTGATGGCCGGCGGGACGCCGAAACTTCTCGATTTCGGCATCGCCAAGGTCCTCGAAGTCGACGATACCGAGCCCGGAACGGCAACGCAGCTAGGAATGATGACGCCACAATTTGCTTCGCCCGAACAGATACGTGGCGAAAAGGTGACCACGATCAGCGACGTTTATTCGCTCGGCGTGATTCTTTACACCCTAGTAACGGGCGAACCGCCGTACAAGACCGACGGCCGGAATTACGCCGAAATTCTCGAGATCGTCACGAAAAATGAACCCGCGAGGCCGAGCGTTACCGGTCGCGCTTCGCTCGCACTTTCTGCTCTAAGGGGCGATATCGACAATATTGTTCTAAAGGCCCTACAGAAGGAGCCTGAGCGTCGATATGCTTCGGTGGAGCAGTTTAGCGAAGACTTGCGGCGTTTCACCGTAGGTTTGCCGGTCTCAGCACGGGCTGATACGTTCGGTTACCGCTTTCGCAAATTTGTCGAGCGCAATCGTGTCGCTGCGGCTGCCGCTCCTCTTGTTTTTATAACGCTTGTCGGCGGAATCGCTGCGACCGCGTGGCAGGCCGTGCGGGCCGAACGTCAGCGGGCTTTAGCCGAAAAACGGTTTGTGGATGTCAGGGCATTGGCGAACAAAGTAGTTTTTCAGTATCACGACGAGATCGCCAAGCTCGAAGGCTCAACCGCCGTTCGCGAAATGCTCGTCACGGACGCAACCACCTATCTCGACAATCTCTCACAGGATGCCGCGAACGACCCGGAACTTCAACGTGAACTCGCCTTGGCATATATAAGACTCGGTGACGTTCAGGGAAAACTGTATGCCGCCAATACGGGAGATACCAAGGGAGCCGAAACTAGCTACAGCAAAGCCATAGACCTGCTTGAAAATGCGGTAAAACAAAAACCCGGCGATATATCGCTCAAGGATGACTTAATCATCGCGTACGATGCGATAGTCGTTTTAATGGCACGAACCGAAGCGGACGCCCCTGAAAAGAAGCAAATGATAGACCGTGCCGCCGGGGTTTTACAAAACTTGCTCGCCACCGACCCAAACAACCCTAGAAGACTGGCTCAGTTATCAACGCTCTATGTCCGCTATGGTGATTCCGTCGGGCATATCGCAAATAAAGATCTATTGATAGAGAAACTCGAGCACCACTCAAAGGCTCTTCCGCTGACCGAAAAAATCTTCGAACTCGATCCAAACGATCCCGCGAACATTCGAGATCTGGCTCGTATCTATCAGCGCATGGGAACAGATCACATCTGGCTCGGCGAAAATGCCGAGTTGAACGGTGACGTCGCTGAAGCGAGATCGTCTTTCGAAAAGGCTCTTCCCTATCACCGGAAGATGTATGAGACCGTCGAACAACTTGTTCGTTTGGTCCCAAACGATCCTGAGACGAAACGGTACCGCTCGGCTGGCCTGATGGCATACGCCGAGACTCTCGGCAGAAACGGTCAACAAACCGAAGCATTGGCACTCGCTTATGAGTGTATGAAGCTGGCGAATAACTTCGAGACATCCGATCCGAATAATCGGGAGGCCAAGCTCGGAACGGCGTTTGCAAATGAGATCTTTGCCAAGATCTACGGTTTCAGCGGTGACAGCAATTCGGCAGTTAAATACACCATTCGGGCATTGGCAAATTTTGAAGAGATCTTTCGCGGCGACAATGCTAACTTCGAAGCCCTTAACAAGATCACGGAAAAATGCAGAACGCTCGCAAAGCTGCACGACGATCTTGGCAATTCTGAACAAGCGGCACTTATCAGAAAGAAATTGGAGATCTATCTAAATATTAAAAACAATGCGGCGAGCGCAAAGAACTCAGGCTGAATTTTCCAGCTCTTTTTGCCCGTAAGCAAGTTGGCTTAGAGAACTACGAAGTTGTAAACTCAATCGTTTCGTATGGGAAATCGAATATTAGGTATCGCAGTTGTGGGTTTGGGCGGCGCAGTCGGGACGACGATGGCCGCGGGTGTCGAATTGCTCAAAAAAGGGTTGATCGGCCACGAAGGCCTGCCGCTCGCCGAGCTTAACGCTGACGGAATGGCGGAATACACGGATATCGTCTTTGCGGGTTGGGATCTGTTTGGCGAACACCTCGCGAAGGCTGCGGAAGAGCATGATGTCCTGACGCATAAACAATTCGTCGCCGTCGAAGAAGCCCTGCGTGCCGTCAAACCATGGCCGGCGATCGGCAACGACAAATTCCTATCTAACATCGACGGCGAAAACCGCCTGACCGACACTTCTCATCGAGCAACCATCGCAAGGTTGCGAAACGCCCTCACCACTTTTCGCGAAAAAGTCGATTCCGTCGTCGTTATTAACCTCGCCTCGACGGAA
>JANLTF010000529.1:0-2838 GCA_031362825.1 Acidobacteriota bacterium
GCCACCTCAAATGCTGGTACGGATTGCCGATCCGAGTCCGCTGTAATAACGGAGGCGTCAAAGGTTGGAATGGAATAGGGAACGGCCTTGTCGACAGACGGCGAACCGGTGTCGACGATCTCAGGAATCGCGAACGCCGAGATGCTAAACACCGCAGCGAGAGCGAAGGCGAGAATGAATTTTGTAAACTTCGTCATTATTTTCTCCTAGTTGAAATTAAGAAAAGAGTTTTGCCCGTGTTGCCGGACCGACCAGTCCGTCAACACTGAGCCCATTTGCGGACTGGAATTTGATCACAGCCGCTTTCGTCTTTGCGCCGAATACGCCGTCGACCTCTGATTGAGGAAGCAGCTTCTTCGACGCGAGTTTGGCCTGTACAGCACGCACCGCGTCACCACGATCGTTTAGGCCTAACACCATATCGGCCGCCGGGCGTACCTTACCCCGCAGCTCGAGCATCGCCGCGTCCCACGTAAGGTTTTGCGGGTTGTACTGGTAGTGCCAGAACTCGCGGCGGTTGTAATTTTTTCGCCAGCCATCCCAAGCAGGAATTCGTTTGAACTGGTGCTTTTCGGCGATAGCAGTAAGGTCGATCACATACACATTGACGTCGTAGCCACGCATGTCGCGGAGCTTGCGTTTCGTGCCGAGCGAGCCGTCCTGCTTTGCGCACTTGAGGTAGGTGCGGAAGTACTGTTTGCCGCCGGTTGGCTCCGAAACTATCACCAAGTATTTCGACGTCTGGTCGTAGTCAACTGCCCTTCCGGTTTTGTGCCAGGATCTAAAGGCAACGCCGTCCTTCGTCGACACAAGCGACGCGTCACGCTTGATATCTCCACAGAGAGCGAAAAAGTCGAATCCGGCCTCGGCAATCACTTCGACTCGCATCAAATGAAATGCCGCTGCCGCGTCGCGATGCATGTACGGTTGTGGGGCCGTGACGCCGGGAAGCTTTACGATCAGATCATTCAAATCCATCACCTTGAACCTCGTACAAAAACAAAAAAAAAGCCCACGAATCATTTCTGATTCGTGGGCTTCGCTGAGCCTCTAAATACTATTGCTAATTGCCGCTCGCCGGCGGTCGTTTTAGGTCAGTAACCACTATAAACCCAAACGCGCCGCCGTGCAAGCGAATTTCATTTTGTGCAGTTGACTTCCCTCCGATACAGAGCGAAGGTGTGACACATGATCAAACCAATTGCACGATTTAACACACCGCGAAACGCCGAAAGCTTTGTAAATCAGGCGTTCAAAACGACCGGCAAGACACTCCGCATTTTCATGGGCGACGACGAAACCTTTTGGGTCGTCACGATGGCCGACGGCGAACGCCTGTTGAAAGGCGGTCTCGAAGAACTGCCGAACTAACCAATCGCCTCGGCGGTTCGCGGGCTAAGCCAAAGGCTTTCGGTCTTTTTCACGCCGCCGTTTGCCAACGCCTCGACATCGAACCGCTGCCAGCCGTTATCCTCATAGATCTCTTTGTACAGGCCGCACGCGTAGCCGCTCATTACAACAAAACCCTTGACCGAAGAAACAACCTTGGCAAGCAGCCGGTGATCTTCGTCGTCGATCTCGAAGGCGTAGCGTTTCTTGTCGCTCCGGGTCTCGGGGACGTACGGCGGATCGACATAGAAGAGCGTCTCCGGCGCATCCATCTCGGTGATCAGCTTCGCCGCGTCTCGGTTTTCGATCTGGATCCGCGAGAGGCGTTTTGCGGCTTCGTAGATCACGGCCGGTTTGATGTTCGTCGCCGGTGAAAAGCGGTCCTTGTTTCGGCGAAATGCCGACGGCGTCGAAAGCGTGCCGGCGTGACGGCTCATCCAGAGACGGAAGTAGAGCCGACGGGCATTCTCCAGCGGATCTTCAGCCGGCGTGCAGCAGATCGCGTATTCGTCGCGGGCCCATGGCGTGAGGCGGATCGCACGGATCAGCTCGTCGGGGCGTTCGCGAAGCACGCGAAAGAAATTGCAAACGTCGCCGTCGAGATCGTTGTACGTCTCGACCTTTGATTCCGGCTTTTGAAACAGTACCGCTCCACCGCCGCCGAACGGCTCGACGTAATGTTCGTGACGAGGAAAATGACTGATGATCCAACGCGCCAAGCGAAATTTGCCGCCGTAATATTTGAGTAAAGGATTTGTAAGCATAATGTGTGTCTCCGGTGAAGGAGACACACACTAGCGTGTCGGAATGGCGACAGTCAAGTCTACGTTTTTTCGCCCGACTGATCGGTCGAATTGACGAGGACCGAATGGTCGACGTGGATAATAACGTGATCCAGTTCCGCAGCATCCGGGAACGGAATGCCGAGTACGCCGAGCATTTCATTTACCGCTGCCTCGGGTACATACATATCAACCGTTTTCTCTGCCGTAGTTTCGGTGGCTGTGGTAGAATTTTCTGACATTTTGTAGTTCTCCTATTTGGGGAAGTTTATCAAGCCTGACGTTTACCGACGTCGGGCTTGTTCCGTTTTTGGGAAACTCGGCGACCTCGCCGACTTCTATATAAGCGATGGTATCAGAACAAATCCTAACCGTGAAGGAAGCCGCCGAACGGCTCGAATCTTCCAGTTCGACAATCACGCTCTGGTGTCGCGAGGGCAAGTTTCCTAATGCGAAAAAGATGGTAACACGGGTTGGGGATCACTGGGAGATCCCAGCGTCGGATGTCGCCGGAGTCGAGATCAAGATGGGGCGACCGAAAAAATCAGAATAGGTTCGTCAATCGATATTTACTAGACTGAATGTTCAAACAACTCCTCAAATGGTTTGAAAAGTCAGAGCCATATAAAGCAGACTTACCACCCACAGTATATCCTCGAGAACCCGC